>JAJRVW010000238.1 GCA_024277115.1 Calditrichota bacterium | reverse complement strand
TTGCAAATAATTTAGAAACAGAGCCAGAAAATACCTTTAGCTTTAGTCAAAAAATAACTTACGGAAAAAATTGAACTAAAAATGCTAACAAATAAATTAACGCTGACCGTTTTTTCTTACGGCCAAAAGCCGCCGCAAGAAAAAACGTCAGGTTATTAAAGCGTTAGCAAATCATATGAAACCGATATTACAATGGACAGAAGATTGGGGCATTGGCATTGATATCCCCAGGGAAAGTCAAATATCTAGACAAGTTTTAGACCACTTTGTTGAATTTTGGAATGATGAGGAGATTAAAAAAAAATCTAAATCCACGTTAAATCGTTATCGTGCAGCTCTTATGTCACTAGGTGGTTATATTGTAGAGCAATCTATATGCGAAGAAGGTATGGGCAAATCTGTTAAAGAGTTACTTCTTATGAGCATAGATTCTGAAGGTGGTCCATTGCTTTTTCAAGATGAAGAGACTTGGCAAAATGAACTTGATATGGTTTGCAAAAAATTGCACAAATATTATGCTCGCAAAAAGTGCTAACAAGTAAATTAACGCAGACCGCTGGAGACGCCGCGCCTCTCAATCGATTCGTGTAGCGGCTGGTTATTAAAAGCGTTAGCACCCACAAAAACAAAAGTATGGCTATTTAGCCATATCGGTGCTATATTTATCCTATGAGTGGACAGGACTTCCAATGGGATGAGACAAAAAACCTAGAAAATCAACGAAAACATGGTGTTACATTCTATGAGGCGCAACATGCTTTCCTGGATACAAACCGTGTTATCGCAGAGGATTTAGAGCACAGCCAAAATGAAAAACGCTATTATTGTTTTGGTTTAAACGAGCACGGTAGCGGCATCCTCACTGTTCGGTTTACTTATCGGTCTGGTTGCATCCGTATATTTGGTGCAGGTTATTGGCGCAAAGGTAAAAAGGTCTATGAGCAAAGCAATTCAATATAGTAACGAGCCAATCGGTGATTTAAAGTTAATACCTGATTTTCTGCCATCACCTGAAGAGCTTGCACTCAAGCAACAAAACACTAAAGTTACAATCTCTCTTAGTTCAGAGAGTGTCGCCTATTTTAAAGACACTGCAAAAAAACATCACATGCAGTATCAAAAAATGATTCGGCAATTACTTGATGAGTATGTGGCTCACCAAAAAAGTGCTAACAAGTAGCTCAACCCGGCCATTTATACGCCGTTCCGCTTCGCTACACTCTGTATAAATGGCCGGTTAGCATTCAGTATAAACTGGAACACATAGAGACATGAAAAATGAAAAAGAAAATTGCATATCGGTTCAGAATAGAACTGATGGAAATTGAACCATTGATATGGCGAGTAATTGAAGTTCCATATACTTACACGTTTTGGGATTTTCATGTGGCCATACAAGATTCAATGGGTTGGCTAGATTACCATCTCCATTCATTTAGTCTTTTGCCTCCAAGGAAAAGAAAACCAATCTTGATTGGAATTCCAGATGATGAGTATGAAGATAATACTCTTCCAGGATGGGAGATACCGTTAAGCCAGTTCTTTAAAGAGCCAGGAGACCAGGCAACATATGATTATGATTTTGGTGATGGATGGCATCATAGGGTAGTCATGGAGGGAATATATCTTCAAAAGGAAGGAAAGCAATATCCTAATTGTTTATATGGAGAACGAGCGTGCCCCCCAGAATACTGCGGCGGCGTACCAGGGTATTACAATCTCATTGATATCCTTCAAGACAAAGAACATGAAGAACATGAGGATATGAATCAATGGTTAAAAGGCCACGCGAAAAACTATTATCCGTATGATTTTGAGAATTTCAACCCAAGCGAAATAGAGTTCTGGAACCCAAAGAAAAGATGGAAGATGGCGTTCCAAAATCAAAAATGAATGCTAACAAGGCAAATGCACTCGGACAGTTAAAAGCGTCGCGCAAAATTCAATAAGGAAATATCCTATGGCAAAAATGACAATTAGCAATAATGGAATACAGCATTTAATAAGTATAGAAGGCGGTGCGCAGTTAACTATGTACAATGATCTTGGAAAAAACAAAGGACATTGCACAATCGGCGTAGGCCATCTTGTTCATAAAGGCGTATGCAATGGTGTGATACCAAGCGAAAAACCATATCTTAAAGGCATATCAATATCACAGGCTAAAAAACTGTTAAAAACTGATCTTATAAGCGCCGAATCATCTGTAAATGGTGCAGTAACAGTGCCGCTAAATCAGAATCAATATGATGCACTTGTATCATTTGTATTTAATGTAGGTGGCCCAAAATTTCGGAGCTCTACTATGTTAAAGCTAATTAATTCAAAGCAGTTTAAAAAAGCCGCACTTGAGTTCTTTAAATGGGACAAAATGACAATAGGTGGTAAATTAATTCCTATTAAAGGATTACATAACAGAAGAATTGCTGAAAAACATTTATTTGAAAAGGTGTCTCCATGAAAATAGTCATTTTTTTAGCATTCTCTTTATTCATGCAATCATGTATAGCAGGTGAGGATTGTGACAACCCGGAAACACAATACGAAATGAATATTTGTTCTGGAAATGAACTCACTAACATGGAAAATAAGCTCGAGACAAAAGTAAATTCAATAAGTAGGAATCTTAAGGAAATTAAAGGTGAAAAATTATTTATTAAGTCTAATGAAGCATGGTTTAAATTTCGGGACTTACACTGTGAAAGCGTAGCACAAATATATGAAACTGGCAGCATACACAGTCTCATTGAATCAGAGTGTAAAATAATGCTAACAAAAGAAAGAATTAATAATATAGACAATGATTATAAAGACACATTAAATACCATCCTAAATGGTAGTCCTAGTGCTAACAAATAAATCAACCTGACCATTTTTTCTTACGGCCTAAAAATCAGGCCACAAGAAAAAACGTCAGGTTATTAAAGCGTTGAAGCTGTAGAAAAACCCTAAAAGGTATCGTCTTTTGTTAAAATGGCTCATTCCAAAACGAGTTATCCCCATGCCAAATTTTATCCCGTATGATTACAGTCAAAGTACC
>JAJRVW010000237.1 GCA_024277115.1 Calditrichota bacterium | reverse complement strand
TTTGGATATGGAAATACTAAAAAATAAAACTGAACCGTGGGTCAAACTGGCGCGAGCGGTTTAAGTTCTGATTCCGCTACGCTTCATCAGAACTTAAACCGCTGGAAGAACAAAGTACACAACATTTAGGACTTGACTTTTAAGACCTGCCGTCCCTACTTTGTAAGCAAGATAAACGATAAATCTTTAATGGATAAAATGGAATGAAGGGTACAGGTTTACCCCCATTTTTTAGATCTGGCACAGAAAATTATTGAGGAATTGGAGAAAAACAGGAAATTAGTTTTTAAATAATATTTTTTTATATAAAATAACGTTTAAAAATAATTTAGAAGAATTCGCTTCAGGTTAAATATGGAAGGTTTATGCTAAAAGAACTGCCAATGCCCGGTTCACTTTGTACATCTACATACCCTTTGTGAATATTGGCAATATGTTTAACGATGGCCAGGCCTAAGCCAGTTCCACCGAGTTTACGGCTACGCGCCTTATCCACACGATAAAAACGTTCAAATATCCGGGGCAAATGTTCCTGTTCTATTCCTTGCCCTTCATCAACAACCTCTATGCAGAAATGATTGTTTTTATTGCCACATTTAATACAGATTGTTTTACCCTCTTCGGAATATTTTATACTATTATCGATTAAGTTAATAAGCGCTTCCTCGACCAGTGTTTCGTTTAGATTGATTTCCATGTCTTTCTTACATTGTATCTGTACCGCTATATTTTTCTTTTCTGCATTGAACTGACATATTTTTACAGCCGATTTTATCACGGGCAGTATGTTCAGCTTGCGCATTACAACTTCCGACGCCCCTTCTTCCATATCGAGACGTGACAAGGTTAAAATATCTTCCAGAATATGGCCTAAGCGGTTGGCCTGGTTATAAATAATATCAACAAAACGGCGGGCCTGCACTTTATCATCAATGGCGCCATCGTGCAAAGCTTCCGCAAAACCTTTTATAGATGTAAGTGGTGTCCTAAGTTCGTGCGATACATTGGCGACAAATTCCCTTCGCCCTGTTTCTAAATTTCTTAAACGGGTTAGGTCATTCAGGACCATTAATGCGCCAATGGTATTGCCATCTTCATCTTGTAAAACCCGCGCACTTATTTTTACACATTGTTCTTTTTGGCTGGAAAGGACAATTTCATCTTCTGTTGTTCTTCCGGTCCTCAAAACTGTTAGAAAAACATTTTCAATTTGCGGGTTATTTGCAACATCCCGGATATATTTCCCTTCTACATTATCCATCTTAATAGAGAATAATTCTGCTGCCGCATTGTTTAAACTTAAAATATTAGCTTCATAATCTATGGCCACAACACCCTCGGCCATACTTTTGAACACGGCCATCTGTTCGTATTTTTGGCGAATAATGGTTTGCATTTTGTCATTAATCTGAAATGCCATTTTATTAAGGGAATCCGATAATACGGCCATTTCGAGCGTTGATGGTTTTTCCAGCTTCTTTGAAAAGTTGCCATTGGCAAATTGCCTGACACCTTCGGTGATTTTTTCCAGTGGCTTTGTTATTTTACCTGATATAAAAAAACTGATTACCAACACAAAAAGTGCCACCATAAATGCACTTATAAAAATACGCGTTTTCATCGCAACCAAGGCTTTTTCGATAGAATCTAATGGTTCCGAGGTACGGATTACAAGGGCATTCCTATCCTTTTTTAGATATAAAGCAAAATACATCATTTCATGCTTAACTGTATTACTGAAGCGTATAGAGCGGCCTTTACCGGAGTGAAGGGCTTGTATTACTTCTGGGCGCGTACCGTGGTTATCCATTGTTTTAGGATCCTTTTCCGAATCAATTAAAACAAGTCCATCGGGCCTAATAATAGTTATACGGATCGAGACAGCCTTATCAGTCCCTTTAATTTTATGCTGAAGTAACTCCAGTGAGGCTGGATAATCTTTTGTATTTAGAAAACTGTGTAAAAGAAAGGCATGGTTTTCCAGGCTTTCCTCAGTTTTTTGCAGATAAAATTCCCGGCCCGTCTCAGATGCGTACCAGGTAACAATGGTTAAAGAGAGGATTGCGATTAAAAACAGTGTAGTAAATATCTGGGTTCCGAGCTTCATATTGCCCATTAGATTTCCTTAAACCGGTATCCAACACCACGGACTGTTTCGATAAGATTACCATGTGAACCTAATTTTTTTCTTAACCCGACTACCTGTACGTCAATAGCTCTTTCAGTCACAGGATAATCAGTCCCACGAAGGGCATCTACAATTTGAAATCGTGTATATACCCAACCTCTTTTTTGCGCGAGCAATTGTAATAACCTGAATTCGGAAAATGTGAGATCAACATTCTTGTCCATCAGTGTTACCTTATGCCTTCCCGGATGAATTACTAAATCATTAATACAAATTACATCGGCCTCATTGCTTAAAGACACATTTTGCCGTCTCAAAAGCGCCTTGATCCGGGCTGTTAATACGCGTGAGCTAAAAGGTTTTATGATATAATCATCAGCACCTATTTCTAGCCCACTCACAATATCAACTTCTTCACCTTTTGCTGTTAACATTATAATTGGAATGTCCTTCAACCGATCATTAGCTTTGATTATTTTACAAACCTCATAACCATCAACCCCAGGTAACATAATATCGAGTAAGATAAGTTCAGGTATATCCTGTTCTTTGTTAAGTGTTTCAAGAATCTCTTCTCCAGAAGTAAAACGCTTCACACGATAATTTTCCTTAAACAGGGTAAATTCAATTAAGTCAAGTATATTTTCTTCGTCTTCTACAATAAATATTTTTTCTTTTAACATATAATTCCTTTTATTTTCTTTGTACTATACTAATAGTTTAGTGTTACAGTTGTATTAAGCCTGTTTTAAGAATTGATTTCAACTTTGATATATGCAAAATCAAAAAAATCCCGGAAATGATACACCGGGACTTTTCTACTACTTTATGGGAGATTTTCAGGAGCTTCTTGTTATGCCTTCCAGATTATAGTTTCCAGAAGCTTTTATAAACTATAAACCTTGCCGTAACTAATCCGGGAAGAGATTCTAAACTATAGCTTATTTAATCAGCATCATACGTTTTGTGTCAACTTTACTTCCAGTTTTCAATTGATATATATACATACCACTTGCCATTGCTGATGCATCCCAGGAGAGTGTATATCTTCCGGCATTCTTATGTCCATTCACCAAAGTTGCTATTTTCTGCCCAAGCAAATTATACACACTTAATTCAACTTGACCGGCTTTTTCTAAGCTATATTTTATATTCGTGACAGGGTTGAATGGATTTGGATAGTTTTGTGATAAGGTATACTTTGACGGTATATTTTCTAAAGTGACATTCTCAATAACGGTAACAAAGCCATACAAATTATCAAAAGCGGGGCCATCCACATTGGGGCGTGGGTCTAAGCCGGCATTTTGGCTGCGGGAAATTCCGGCCAATTGCGGATCGGTTTCAATATTGCCATTGGCGGCATCATTAAGATAATCGCGTACATAATCTTTACGGCCAATAGAATCTGCCAGTGTG
>JAJRVW010000236.1 GCA_024277115.1 Calditrichota bacterium | reverse complement strand
GGATATGGAAATACTAAAAAATAAAACTGAACCGTGGGTCAAACTGGCGCGAGCGGTTTAAGTTCTGATTCCGCTACGCTTCATCAGAACTTAAACCGCTGGAAGAACAAAGTACACAACATTTAGGACTTGACTAACCAAATTTCAATTCCCAAAGTTTTCAACAAAAGATTTAGTTTGTAAAATCTATATTTTGGGTTCGAGATAAGGTTTTTCCCTGGCACATATTATTCGCCAAACTTAGAATGCAGGCTTAAACCATTTTATCAGGCCTATCAAATCTATAAAGGATACAATCACCTTAAATGATGGCATCCTTAACACGAACGAATTTTCATCAATATTTTTACGGCTTAAACTATGCAATTATCTTTTAGCAGTTTAACACCCACACTATTTGATTAATAAAACTTTTTTTGTGGCGATTGATCCACCGCTCTCAATCCTGTAGAAATAAAGTCCGGAACCCAAATTACCGGCATGCCACTTTAGATCATGATAACCTGCATTTTTATATCCGTCGAACAACGTGGCAATCCGTTCCCCTCTCGTTGAATAGATTGAAAGCCTCACATTTCCCGCTTGCACAATCTGAAAACCAATTGTTGTAACCGGGTTAAATGGGTTGGGATAGGCCTGAAAAAGTTTAAAGCTTTTTACGGTAGTTTGCCCCTCGGAGATGCTTAAAGCAGATTCATCGACAACAGTAAATTGCGCCATCATACCCTGATCTTCGTGCGTAAGCATGTGGCAATGATACATGTAAGGTACGGAGTCATTGGCAAAATCCCGAAACTCAGTAATAAACCGGACTGTTTCCATGGAATTAACCAGCACCACATCTTTCTTGCCCTGCTCGGATAATGGAGGCGCAACACCATCGCGGTCTAAAACATAAAACTGGACATCGTGAATATGAAAAGGATGGGCAATGGGCGAGTCGTTTGTGATTGACCAGATTTCAATATTATTTAATGGAATAACTTCATTAACAAAATCCATATCAAAATATGCGCCATTAATCAAAAACTCACCATTAAGGGCACTTTGTCCACGCTGTGTTGCCGTCAACGAAAATTCGCGGGTCGTATCGGCATTAGCAGCCAAAAGTGGATTAACTGAAACAAGCGTTGTAGGGATAGATGTGACGCCATTACCCGTTGCAGCGCCAACTTTAAAGGCAATTATATTAAAATCCGTACCGTTTAAAGAGTTTGGATTATATCCGGTCATGACCATGTTGGTGCTCCTTCCCGGGTAGGTTGCACCGTAAATGCCATTCGGGAACTCTGAGGCATAACTTTTTAAATAAATAGTTTGCCCTTCCAAAGATGAAAAGTCAACTAAAATTTCGGCCCGTTCGCCCGGTGAGATTTGCAAACGTGTAAGAGCGAGCGAATTTGCCAGCAAGCCTCCATCCGATCCTATTTGATAAAAGGTCTTATTATCACTAAGCCCAATATTAAAAACACGCTGCGACGAACCATCGAGCAACCGGAACCGGACAACCTGTGCAGGTACGTTTAACATGGCATCGATCGTGGCATTTACCATTATAACCGAATCTGAATTTGAAGGAACTACAATTTCTTTATCGGCATCAAATGTTTTTGTTTGGATCGCCAGGGGGAAGTCGTCAACCCCATAAGTCCTTGGTAAATCAAGCGCCTTTTCTTCATCATCACGAACGATAATAAACCCGGCAATGCCTTTGGAAACATGCAGGTTTGTAAACTCGTGCAGGTGCGGATGGTACCAATATGTCCCAGCCTCGTCCAGCACAGTAAATTTGGGGTTCCAAGTTGCGCCCGGCGCGATGGTGGTATGCGGCCCACCATCATTTGTTGCCGATACATGCATTCCATGCCAGTGTATGGTTGTGGTCTCGTCCAACTGGTTTTCCACAGAGATGTCGACAAAATCGCCTTTATTAAAAATAAGTGTCGGCCCTAAAATGGCGCCGTTTACTCCCATTGTTTTTGTGTCTTTACCCTGATAAAACTGAAAGGACGAATTTTGCAAGGTTAAATTGACTACACCGCCAGAAAGCGTATCCGGCAATAAAAAATTATTTTGGGCATTGATTAAATTTGCCAGGGTAAAAAAGGTAATAAATATTATTTTGTACATTATATTCTCCAAATATAAAAGATTAATCGTTAATAGTTCTCAATTTCGCAGGTAAGAATGATGCGGAAAAAATATTTTTAACGGATAAGAACCATCTTCTTGAACGCCTCAAAACCGGGCTGTAATTTTCCATCGGAAAAAGTTACGAAAAGTTTATAATAATAAATTCCGCTTGCTAAATCTGAAGCGTTAAATGTGACGCGGTAAACACCCTTTTTTTGATTTGAGCTGACCAAAGTTTGTACCAATTTCCCATTATTTTCATAAACTTTTAGTTTTACGAAGCCGGCCTGTTTTAATTCATATTTAATTGTTGTAACCGGATTAAATGGATTGGGGTAATTCTGGATTAAATTTATTGCAGAAGGAGTTTGAGGTTTCAAACTTTTAAGGGCCGTTGCATTCACGTCCACATTAAAAGTATAATTAACCAACTCGTTATTCAACGAATCACGGCCACTTAGTATTACCTCGATTTTTGAACTACCGCTATCGATGATAGTCACATAACCAAATTGGCTGTCTTCGGTATAGGTGCCATGGCTATATGGCCCGCCTTTTATACTGGGCGACCTGTCGAGCGGGGCTGCATGAAAAACGGGAAAGGCTGCGCCACCACCATCGGCATAATCGCTATTTGTCCCGTCGTCAATGGCAACCATGTGGGCATCGCCGCTAAGCATCACCAATCCTTTTATCTGATTATCTTTTATAAAATTGGCCAATTCACGTCGCTCGTAGGTGTAGCCAAACCAGCCATCCGAGCCCTCTGTACCAATCCAGGGCAAAGAATTAACCCAAAATATAAGTGGATAGTTTCCGTTGGAACTTAGTAATTCCTGTTTGAACCATT
>JAJRVW010000235.1 GCA_024277115.1 Calditrichota bacterium | reverse complement strand
AGATCATCGTTCCAAAAGCTGCAAAGTTTACCATTTAAATAACTATTTTTCAAGTTGTTAAGACACTATTTAATGTTAATTATCCTTGTTCTGACTTTATCCGTTAAAATATCGATTATTTTTTCGATTTCCTGGTTTCAGGATACCGGAATTTTATATATTTATGCCTCTTCTCAATGATCAATGAATCTTGATTATTGACGTGCAAAACAAAACCGGATATATTTGTAACGGGGAACAGCGTTCGCCTTAAAATGAATCCCGAATGGATAAAATGATTATAGTTAAATAAATTTATAACATAGCAAATCCCAAAGGGGTGTAATAATTTATTTGTACGCATAAATAAAAAATTTTTGTGTATTCTGTTTTATCAATTATCAATTTAAAATCAATCTCAGGCGTACAACACGCAATAAATCCGGGTAAAATAAAATTTTCATAATTACCCATAATTCTAAAAAGGACTCTACATGACTAAGTTTTTCCTTCTAATTCTTATATTCTTCGAAACATCTGTAGCGCAATCCGTCCAATTGAATAAATCACAAATTATACAGGGTTACGACATTCAGCAAGACAGCGCCCGTTTTATTTTTGACGCGCGGATTTATAATAAATCACCCAAAAAAGTTGTCGTAACCGGCTCTTTTCGTGGCTGGGACCAGAATATGGACGATTTACACTGGCAGCTAAGAAAGATAAACGGTACATCTCTATGGTCTCTTTCTGTCCCCAATAAGGGCTTTGCGGCTATTCCCATAAAAAGTGAATTCAAATTCCGTATTGATTCCGGTGAGTGGCTTTCCCCGCCTGAAACAGCGCCCAATATTAAAAACGGCAACCTTCTGTTTGCACACACACAAACGCTCTTACGTGTTAAGGCCGAGCTTTTGGCATCCGGTCATATACGGTATATTTTTATTGAAGGCAATCCCAAAAACTACACCTACACACCCGATAATTATGTGCTCAATACGTTTAACGGTGATTCGATACAAATTGAAAAAGTGCTTTATATCCGTCCTGGCGAACTGCAACTTATCCCGAAAAAAAAGATCAATATCCGGCGCTTTCACACACTTACCATAGCAAACTTAAATAAAACAATCCCGGTAAAATATGATGGCTGGTTTCGGGATTTATATTCATCCAAAGAATTTGGCGCTAATTGGGACAGTAAAAGCGGCTATACACAATTTGCCCTTTTTGCGCCGCGTGCCGATCTGATAAAATTGTATTTATACAAAAATCCCGGCGATCCGCCAAATAAGACGATCAAAATGAAAAGGGATGACGATGGTGTGTGGGAATATGCGCTTAAAGGCAACTTTACAGGTTGGTATTATGATTTTACAGCCCACGGCCCCAATGAGCCGGGCAATCATTTTTATGAAACCAACCCAGTTCACTTTAGCGATCCCTGGGCGCGCGTTTCGGTAGATACATGGGGATCGGCGCGTATCTGGCCCAAAATGCTACCGGCAACGCCGTTAAAAAAAGGTACGCCTAAACTACAAGATGTGGTTGCATACGAAGTACATGTGCAGGATTTTACACGCCTTTTGCCCCTGCCCGATTCATTAAAAGGCAGTTTTAAAGGATTTGTGTACAGCGGGCTGACTAATAAACAAGGCGCGCCAATCGGTTTTGACCATTTGGTAAACCTGGGGATAAATACAGTTCATCTTATGCCGGTTCAGGAATACCTTCACTACCCGGACAAGGAATGGCAGAACGCTTTTAAGAATGACCCTTATATGATCGATCAGGGTATTAATTTGGAAAATTACCAGTGGGGTTACCGCACCTCGCATGCCTTTGCCATCGAAAGCCGCTATCGCGTAATAGGGACAGAATGGGGATCGCAAAATAAAGATTTCCGGGATTTGGTACAGGCTTTTCATGATAAGGGAATTGCTGTGATTGTCGATTTGGTTTTTAACCATACAGCAGAAAAGATGGATGGGCGTATGATGTATTTTAATTTTGCAGCCATTGATGTACCCTATTTTTACCGTACCGATGACAACCTTGATTTTATTGGCGCATACGGCACCGAAACCAAAAGCGAAGAGCGCCCCATCATGCAGCGCTGGATTATCGGGCAATGCACCGACTTGATTGCACAATACGGGATTGATGGCTTCCGAATCGACCTGGCAGGGCAAACAGACGAACAAACCCTGCTTAATTTACGTGAAGCGCTTGGCCCGGATATTATAATTTATGGTGAACCGTGGATAGCATCCAACGACCCGGATTATGAAAACAACCCGGATTGGGACTGGTATAAAGAAGACGCTCCGATCACTTTTTTTCAGGATGAAAGCCGCAATGCCTTTAAAGGCCCCACATCCAACCCAAAAGATAAAAACAGAGACCGTGGTTATGCCGGAGGAAACGGTGAAAGGGAAAATGTAAAAAACGCCCTCTCCGCCGGATTTAGAGATGATAAAACACCACTCTCCGGGATTAATTACCTGGATATCCATGATAATTGGGCCTTGGCCGATCGCTTTGCTACAAACGATTGGGATGGCCGGCAAGGTGTGGACGAGGATGCTTACAAAATTGCCACGACTTTATTATTCACTTCTCTTGGGCCTATTGTGCTGCATGGCGGGTCGGAGTTTATGCGAAGTAAAGCATCGGCCCCTCTGGTTGAATTGGTAAAAAAGACTGAAAGCGGCCCGATCTGGATTCATGGTAAGCGCGATACCTACAACCTGGCGCGTGCCAATCAATTTGAGTGGGCAAACCTTGGCAGCAATATGGACGATGGTGATGAAATAAAATGTAATTATCAAAATATGAACAATTTCTGGAAGGGGCTTATTGCCTTCCGAAAAAGTTTATACGGCCGGGTTTTCAGGATCAGTGAAAAGCCGGATTCTACTTATTATAAATGGCTGGAACCGGAAAATAAAAAGCTGCTGGGCTATTTTGTCGATGAATCTGTTTTGGTTTTACTCAACACAGACGGCACGCACCATACTTTTGCAGATGTTAACTTTCCTCCGGGGATTTGGCGGCTTATTGGAAATAATGAACAGGTAAACCACCTAAAGACAATTCCGGGCAAAAAGGATTCTGTTTTAAAAGGGAACCAAAAGTACAGCCTGCATATTAAAGGAAACGGCTTAAAAATTTGGGTACGGGATTTTGTGAATTAGAATTATCTGCTTATCCAGGCCGCCATGAGCCCATCCAGGTTTTTAGAACCGGGATGGACTTTGGAATTAATTGTAACGGCGAACAGTATTCGCCATTTCCGAAACACAAAAAAAAACACCTCGATCCAAATCTCAAGATTAGGATCGTTATTGAAAAGAAACTGTGTTTCTAATATATAAAAACACTGATTACTGAACACCGATCAACGAATAATAATTTTTGATGTAAAAACAAAACACACATAATTGTAGCGGCGAATTGCATTCGCCCAAAACATTACACTAGCAAAAAACGGAATAGCGAACAATATTCGCCATTAAATCAAAAACAGAAATGGAGAAAACCAAATGAAATTAATGTTAATAACAGGCGCTGTGTTCAGTATGCTGGCAGTTGCCCTCGGAGCCTTTGGCGCACACGGTTTAAAAAGCATTCTCGATGATTATGGCAAAGAAATCTGGCAAAAGGCATTTTTATACCAAATGTTTCATGGATTGGCTCTACTGATAACCGGACTTATTCAAAACAATTTTAAGGAAATAAATTTTGCCCCCTCCGGATATGCCTTCATTTTGGGAATTCTATTTTTCAGTGGCAGTTTGTACATTTTGGCTTTGACAAATATTAAAACCCTCGGCGCAATCACACCTTTGGGCGGCCTGGCATTTCTTTTCGGTTGGGGCTGGATGATTTACGGTTTTACAAAAATATAATTCTTACCCGTTGTGCGAATTAGAATAGCATATTTGTTGATAATAGCTGTAAAACTTTAAAAGCAGGTCGTTCCTATGGAACTTTTACTAACATAGAAATTCATTTTTTCTACAAATAGACCATTCCATCGGAATTTTTTATTTCGTCCTGTAAGGACGTTCTATTTGTAGAACAAAAATCACAATAGTTTTCAAGAAGCTCCATCGGAGCGGCCTTTTGTAAAAATTAGTTGGAATTATTTTGTTTCTATTTTTTCTAATTCGCACAATGGATAATTCTTGAAAATTAGTATTTATAAACCATAGGCGTTAATTATTATAGCATCCAAATTAGAGAATTTAAATCCCGGTTTTTAAAGGACGCACTTACAGCGCTTCTTTTCTTTTTTTATCCTTAAGACTACAAATGGGAAGTTCCCCTGGAACTGTAGTATGTTTAGAAAAAAGATTCCTGATTTGGACTTATCCCATAGGGCAAACTATTTGTAGTCAATTAATTCAAAAATATATACTAACCTGAGTTCGATCTAAAGAAAACATTTATTTTTAGTATAATTTTTTTTGGGAACTCACTCCTAAATCTCCTCTCTTGCCCCGATACTCGGGATTTTCAATAAGAGAGGGGACTTGAAAAACTTAAAAATCAGCAGAAACTGCTTAGGGGTGTGTTGTTTTTATATGCCTACCTAAAACTGCCTATTTCTGCAAAAAAAAAACGATGCCGTCTTCCTGAAAGACAGCATCGTTTATAAAACATGGAACTGTTGTTAATTTTTACAATGCTTTTAATACATCAAGCAAATATTCCCAAACATTTTTAACCGAATCAATCTTAACTTTTTCATCCGGGGAATGCGCACCTAAAATATCCGGGCCAAGGGAAATCATATCCATACCGGGGAATTGCTCACCGATAATCCCGCACTCTAATCCTGCATGAACGGCTTTAATCTCTGCCTCTTCGCCATATTTTTTAGAATACACTTCTTTACAGGCTTTTAATAAATTCGAATCCGGATTGGGCTGCCATGCCGGATAACCGCCACCTTGCTCTACATCAAACCCGGCCAGCTCGGCAGAAGCTTTAACTTTATCGGCCATATCAATAATCGACGATGCAACGGATGAACGCTGACTGGTCAATAAATAAACTTCATCCTTACGTGTTTCTATAATGGCCATATTGGTCGATGTTTCCACCAAGCCTTCCACAGCCTGGCTCATTGCTTCCACACCGTGGGGAATAGAGTATAAAAAGGCAATGGTGTTACGTCCCATTTTATCACTAAACACCTTGGGTGCGTTGGCCAGCTCTTCCATGGCAAAAGTAATGTTTTTCTCTACAGCGCTGAACTCATCACTAAAAACCTCGGCGTAAAGTTCAGTAAGGTCTTGCAATTTCTTATGGGCGTCTTCATCAAGGGCCAACACAACTTCAGCCTCACGAGGGATCGCATTATGGGCCGTGCCGCCATTAAACGAAACCAAGCGGTATGAAAAAGTCTCCCCTAATTTATAAATCATGCGGCTTAGCAGTTTTATGGCATTTCCAAATTGATCGATGATATTTAGCCCGGAATGACCGCCACGCAGCCCGTTAATTTTTACAGAATAGGTTTTCAACCCGGCAGGCATATCTTCCCATTCAATTTTTTTTGTCATGATGGTGTGTTTGCCGCCTGCGCAACCTATGTAAAGCGCGCCCTCTTCTTCCGTATCCAGGTTAAGCATCACATTCCCTTCAAGAAAGCCCGGCTCAAGGCCCATCGCGCCTGTCATGCCTGTTTCTTCATCGATCGTGCATAGTACTTCCAAAGCCGGATGGGCCAGGTTATTATCTTCTAATAATGCCAGGCCCATACATACGCCAATCGCATTATCTGCGCCAAGCGTTGTGCCATCTGCGGTAACCCAACCATCTTCAATAAGCATTTTGATGGGGTCTTTGTCAAAATCGTGTACTGTGCCTTTATTTTTTTCACAGACCATATCCAGATGGCCTTGTAATATTACGATCGGGCTATTTTCCATCCCTGCCGTGGCGGGTTTTTTAATGACAATATTGCCCACAGCATCTTCTTTATAACTTAAATTTAATCGATCGGCCACACCTTTTACATAGGCACGCGCGCCTTCTTCGTTTTTGGAACAGCGTGGAATTTGGTTGATATTATAAAAATGTTCCCAAACCAGTTTTGGTTCGAGACCATCAAATACATTTGACATAATTTTCTCCTTTTTAGGGTTTTGGATTTAAAAAATGCGGTGTTTTATTTTGAGAAAACAGGTAAACAATGTAAGGAAATAAAAGTTTAATTTAAAGCGATGTTTGAGAAATTTATAATGGCAGGATCATTCTTTAATACATAATTTCGAGTTATTGAATCGAGTCGGTCACCTAAATACAGCTTTTAGTTCCTTGCTTATTTCATGCACGCTGTCAGGGCGTTCTTCCATGTTTTTTTCAAGGCATTTCAAGACTATCCTATCCCAGCATGGATGAATCCCCGGTCTTAATTTTGAAGGGGTTGCGGGGCTATAATTAAAGATTGAATGAATGAGGGCCATCTCATTCTCCCCGGTAAAAGGGAGTTTCCCTGTCAACAGCTCATACATAACCACGCCAAGCGAAAAAATATCCGAACGCGTATCAACTTTGCCACCGGTAACTTGTTCCGGCGCTGTATAACCCAACGTTCCCACAGCGGTACCTAATGTTGTCATTGAAGTAATCAAAGGTGATTTGGACAGCCCAAAATCCATGATCCGCATATTATTACCGGCATCGAGCATAATATTAAAAGAGGTTAAATCACGATGGACTATATCGGCAGCATGAATGGTGTGCAGGCCATCTATAATTTGCAAAACAATACGGACAATCTCCTTTTCTGCAAGCGGTTTGTTTTCCCTGATATATTGTTTGAGCGTCCCATTTTCCAGGTACTCCATCACGATAAAATCTTTATTCTCCGTCTTGCCCATCTCTTTGACTTTTACAATATGTGGATGGTTCAAGCGCGTCATCACCTGCCCTTCTGCAAGTAAGCGGCTTTTATTCTCACTATCTTCAGAGACCACATTATTGATAATTTTTACAGCCACCGTTTTTTTTGAATGCACATCAAAAGCCCGATACACCTTGCCCATCCCGCCAACCCCTATCGGCTGCAGCAGACGAAAATGGGAAATATAATTTGCTTCCAGGTGGATCAACCTTTGCCGGATGATAAAATAGAGGAGTAATTGTAAAAAGAAAACACCGGCAATGGGGGTAATAAATGCGATTAAAAAAGTAGAGTTGATGGAAATATGAACAAGCAAAATATAAGCGATTAAAAAAGTGAAAACAGAGAATTTGTGATGGCCCGATTTTAGAATCTTAATATTTTTTACAAATAAAAAGAAAAGGGCCGAGATGAGAACAAAAATAGAAAATTTAATCAATTCGGTCTCAAAAGAGATCAATATTAAGGTACGTTTAAAGCTGTAGACAAAATCCCAAAATATATTTAACAGAAATGGGAACTCACTAATTTCAAGATTGCCTCCTTGCACTTTATGAATGTACCTTTTTTGACCCGATGGAAAAATCACTTCAAGGTCATATTGGTTTTGGGGTTCGGTATAAAATGATAAAGGTTGTGTATTATATACCTGTTTATATGCCGCCAAACGAAGGCCGTCTTTTAAAACCTTCCAAAGTTTCACTTGCGCGCCTATTGCAAATGTGTTGGAGCGTACTCCTTTTAGCCGTACAAAAAGGGGATTACCCGGGTTGCAATTATTTTGATTTATCGTAAGCCCCTTGGTTGTATTAATCCATAAATCAGCATCGCCATCCAGGTCAAAATCTGCAATTGTTGGGCTGCCGGCAGGCAAAAACCCGATATTGGAACTACTGTTTATTAACTGCCCGTCCCTGTGTAGAAAAAGTTTGTCATAAAAATAGTAATCTGTACGGCCATCACAATTAAAATCGGCAAAGGCAGCTGCGCCAAAATCGACAAATGGATTAGAAAAAGCTTTGTATAACGAGAATTTAAAGGTCGAATCATTTAGAAAAATACCCGTTTTTCCATGGCGCTCAACAATCGAAATATCCAGAAGGCCATCATTATTAAAATCGGCTACATCCATATCGGAAATGTAGGGCTTCTCCCATAAGATTGTTCCATCCAGGCCAACCGATTTTGCCACTTCCTCAAAAACGAGATTGCCCCGGTTCATAAACAACTGGCTGGGTTCGGTAAAATTAAACACATAAATATCCATCAGGCCATCATTATTAAAATCGCGTAAAACAAGCCCACCGCTGGCGGAAGAATTGGTTAAACTTTTCCCAAAACGTACCTTTTTTTCAAACGCCCCAACACCGTTGTTCAGATAGATTGTCAAAATACTGTCCCGGCGGATTAGAAATGAAACAAGGTTGATTAAATCCAGGGTACCGTCATTATTAAAGTCTGCAAAATATACTGCCGACCGGTTGGTTGTTTCTTCAAGCGGCACTGGAGACTCCTGCTCCTCGAACAGCCAGTTGCCCCTATTTGCCAGCCAAATATCTTTAAGAGGGCTCCTTGAGAGGTAAATATCCGGCAGGCCATTATTATCAATATCCGCAACCCTTATATTTCGCCCCGCTACTTGCATATTTATATTCAGCTTTTGGGTCATTTCAGAGAAAAACCCATCACCTGTATTGGCGTATAATCGCAGAGGTTCGTCAAAATAACCTGATATAATTAAATCCAGCGTAGAATTCCCATCAAAATCGGCAAAGGTGGGCACACCTTTTGATGCGTGTATATTTACCAAATCTGTATGGTCATTAAAAGTAGGCCATTTTCCATATTTACTGATATAAATACCTTGCGTTCCGGTAATAAATATTTTATTCTGCTGCCCTTCCCGCAACCACTTTACACCAATTTGTGTAGATTGAATTTTGCTTGGCACCTTTTTAAATAATGTCCATTCTTTACCATCGTAACGGAGCACTTCGCCATCGTGCCCCATGGCCCAGCCCTCATTTTTATTGATCATCTCAATATCACGTAAATATGAAGTGGCCGGCTTTGCGATTGGTGACCAGTTCTGGCCATCAAAATGCCAAATTTCTTTCGCTCCCACTGCCCAGCCATCGTTTGGGGATACAAAATCTATATCAAGGATATAATTTGTTGTATCGGTCCCTTTTGTCGGTGAACGATCCCAGGTATTGCCATCAAAATGAAATATGGTACCGTGCGCGCCGCCAACCCAAATACTATTTTTATTTTGGATATGCAAGGCACGGAGTGTGGATTTTGTAAATGGTTCAAGAATAGCCCATTTATTATTTTCTAATTTATAAACCAAACCTTCCTGCCCTGCTACATAGCCTGTAATTTCATCCTTTTCCTTAAAAATATCTAGGCGGAATATGGCCAAATCATCTTTTGGGTTGTCATCAAACTGTGGAAAGAATTGTTGTTGCCACTTTTTACCATCAAAAAAGAACATGCGTTTTTCCCAATTGGCCGGTTCTATGGCCAGGGCCCAAACAGCAGAATCACTAAGGGCAACAACATTCAGCATCTCCAGTTCTTTTTGTGCAAATACTGATTTATCCAAGTGCTTTTTTATTGTATCACCATTAAAATGAAACACACCCTTATTGGTACCATACCAAACAGATTTCTCGCTTAGGGGACAAATGCTAAATGCAAACTCGCCGGATTTAAAGGGAATAAGGGTAGAAAAATAGAGTGAATCATTAACCTGGAAGGCAAAAGTCGGGGAAAAATGGAGTAGAATAACTAAGAGTAGTAAATGCCTCATGATGGGCATAATCTATATAAAAAATCACTGCATTCAAAATTGCGGGCTATCGGCGAGCGTGCAGGGTTGACGGTATTTTTGCTTTCTTAACTACCTTTTTATTCGGAGTTTAATTCTTTTTTATCCATCTTGTCAGGGCTTCCTCTAATTTTTTTGGATTAACAGGTTTGCTCAGATAGTCGTCCATTCCTGCTTCAAGGCATTTTTCCCGATCGCCTTTCATGGCATTGGCCGTCATTGCAATAATAGGAATGCGTTCACCGGTCGGCTCGTTACCACGGATGGTTTGCGTGGCTTCTATACCGTCCATCTCAGGCATTTGCATATCCATCAAGATCAAATCATAAGCAGTCTGTTGTACGGCTTCGACAGCTTCTTTCCCATTAAACGCACAATCGGTTTCATAACCGATCTTTTCGAGGAGTTTAATCGCAACTTTTCGGTTTATAAGGTTATCTTCCGCTAAAAGGATACGGCACTTCTTCTGTTCGTTAATTAAATGACGGGTCACAATTTGCGGTACGTCCTCTTCGGAATCCATGTGGGCATTATTATCGATATTGGCAAGACAATCATATAAAAGCGACTGTTTTAATGGCTTGGTCAAAAAACCTTCAAAGCCGATATCAGCCATTTTTTTTGCTTCGCCCCGTTGGCCGACTGCTGTAAGCATAATAAGTTTTGTACTCGAAACATCTTCATCGTTTTTAATAATCCAGCCTAGCTCGGCGCCATCAACCCCTGGCATTTTTAAATCGATGATTGCAAAATCGACAGGTTCGTTATTTTTTGCCGCATGTTTTAAAAATTTTAAAGCTGATTTTGCATCTTCTGCCTCAAAAATTTCACTTCCCCAGGATTTTATTTGCATGCGCAAAATTTCGCGATCCGTTTTATTATCATCAACAATTAACATCTTTTTATTTGCCAGGTTTATTTGTGGGACCGATGCCATTTTCTTCACTTTAAATACTTTTTTAGCGGAAGACTAAACCAGAAAAGAGAACCACAACCCGGTGTACTTTCAAAACCTATTTCGCCGCCCATTAGTTCGGTAAGTTGTTTACTGATTGCCAATCCAAGCCCTGTTCCACCGTACTTGCGTGTTGTTGAGGCATCAACCTGGGAGAAAGATTTAAACAAGCGCGACTTTGCCTCTTCAGCAATTCCAATACCTGTATCGGCGATAGAAAACGTAAACAGGGCCTCTTCCTTATCGTCTTTTTCTATCTCGACCCAGATCGATATACGCCCTTTTTTTGTAAATTTAATGGCATTACCTGCCAGGTTAATAATAATCTGTCTGATTCTGCCCGGGTCGCCATTTACATGGGCATGCGTCCCATCTGCTACAAAACAAGCTACTTCCAAGCCCTTTTCTCCCGCGCGCAGGGAAAGCAAATCGGAAATCCCTTCAACCATATTTACCAGATCAAAATCGATAAATTCAATGTCCAGTTTTCCGGCTTCGATTTTGGAGAAATCCAGAATATCATTTATGACCGTTAAGAGCGAATCCGCCGAAGCATTAATCGAGTTGACATATTCTTTTTGTTCATCATCAAGGTCAGTATCTTTCAAGAGGCCGGCCATGCCAACAACGCCGTTCATAGGTGTCCTGATTTCATGGCTCATGGAAGCAAGAAATTCACTTTTAATACGCGAGGCTTCTTCCGCTTTTTCTTTGGCAAGTTTTAATTCCTCCTCGGCTTGCTTGCGTAAAATGATTGTCGAAATTTTTTCGGCAATAAATTTCATCAGGTTCAAATCGGTTTCGGAATACAAGTTTTCTTTTTTATAGTCCTGGATGACAAGGACACCAAAAACCTGATCTTCGGATTTTAAGGGAACCCCCATCCACGAGGCTGAAGGGCGGCCGATCAGCTCAATTTCTCCAGTCTTCTCTAATTCAATATTTGCCTGCTCATCCAAAATGAGCGCTTTTCCGCTACGACATACATAATCAGTACAACTTTTAGTCAGGTCTTCAATCAAAACTTTTGGCGTCCGTTTATTGTCCTCAAAATCAACCGGGATAGAATAATTATTTTTTTCGGCATCATAAAGAGCAACAAAAAAGTTGGTGCAATCAATAAAAGGCGAAATTTGTTTGCGGATAGTGACAATCATATCTGTCATGGAAATGGACACACCATCCGAATGTGAAAGGTTAAACAAAATGTCCCTTAAATTTTCCGTCTTTTTTCGTTCGGAAATATCTCGCACCGTGGCCTGAAGAACTGTTTCACCTTTTAATACAACCTTGTTTAAAATTACTTCTGCATCAAAGTTTTCGCCTTTATACCGCTTATGAAGCCATTCAAAACGCTGATCTTCTTCTTTAAAAGCCCTTTTTATTTTCTCTGAAGCAAGTTTAAACGAATCCATACCATTGGGTTGATATTTCGGTGAGAGGTCTGCCGGGTGAAGTTTTACAAATTCCTCGACACTCTTAATATTAAACAACTCTAATGTTGCCAGGTTACAATCTAGAAACCCTTTTTCGCCGGTAACCATCATGGCATCGCTCGAGGATTCAAAGAGCGCCCTAAATTTTATTTCGCTTTCTGCAAGTTCAGATGTACGTCGTTCAATTTTTCTTTCTAATGATTCGTTAAGCCTACGAACCTCTTCAGACTTATTTTGGGCTTCGATGGACTTTTCCTGAAGCTGATTAATAATTTTTGTGAAGGCTTTGGCCAATATGCCAACTTCATCTTCATTGCTCACAGGAAAATGAAATTCTTTACTTTCCAGTGAAAATGATTCGATTTTTTTAGTTAAATCTACGATTGGTTTTGTAATATATTTTAAAAAGATTATTCCCAGAAAACCCGAAAGAATTATGAGGGTTAACAAAATAGGAAATATGGTTTCCCTAAGTGTGTCTACAGTGCCTGTTAGGTATTTTTCACTCGCCATAAGGACCAATCCCAAAAAATGTGAAGAATCTTCGCTTAATGGTATTTTTGTCACAAGGGCAAGGTCTTTTCCTTCCTTTACAATTTGGGTTTCCAACGAATCCCTAACTAAGGCTTGCCAGGAATTTGGGTACCTTCTATCGAACATATCACCGGCACCTAAAACAGTGTCAATTCCATCGGGTGTTGATGAATATATTACCTGACCGGATTCATTAATAAGAAAAACAGGTAAGTTGATAGTAATAGATATTTTTTCTATAATTTTCTCTGCAAATGTGTTTACTACAATCACAGCCTCGGGTTTACCAGAACCATTCAAAAATATGGGAGAGGCAAACTGTTGCGTAAATATTTGGTTCCGGTTGAGGGCACCTTGTGGCTTAGTTTGATAAATCCTGTAAACATTAACCCCGCCTTCCTTAAGCTGAGCCATATGTTGCAAATATTGTCCGCTATCCTTTTCTTGTAAATCGCCCTGTTTAAAGACAACTACTTTCTTCTCATCCCCAGAAAAATTCTCCACTCGCACAAGCTCTCGTGCAGTTTGTAAATCAATTAAACGGATTTGGAAAAAATTATTGTCTTCAATTATCCGTGTAAAGGCAAATTCAACCTTTTCTCGCCAACGTTCTAAATCAAGGTTGTCGCCTCCTTTAATTGGATATCCGGCGCGTTTTGCCAGGAAGCCTTTTACACTAAAAGATTTGTTTATGTCCGAAACGCGTTTTTTAATATTATTAATTTCATTTTCAATAATTTCCTTTTCAGAATTTGCACTGATCATCATTCGATCAATTGCATCCTCAATCAAAAGCTCTTTGGCTTTTTCCACTGCAAAAAATCGCCACCCAAAAAGAAGGACCATATAGGACACAAATACCAAAAAAAATATTTTCCAGACAATAGAAATATTATGGATTTTACGCATAAATGTGATGACCAGTTTGTATAATGAAAACAGAAATATTATCGGTTAGGATATTTTATAATTAATAAAGGACGATAAATTAACTAAATTCAAACCACAAAATGGCTTATCCCACTAATAAAAGATGGGCTAATACAGGGAAAATCCAATTTACAGACTTGGGGATTTACAAACGCTATCACGTTTAGAATACACTAGCAAAACATTAACCGAAAGTATTAACAATCATGCACAAAACAATCCGACTCTTTTCTGATGTAATTTGCCCGTTCTGTTTTATCGCCGAACAAACAGTGATGAAAGAAATTGAGGCTAAAAATGGCGCCGATTTTTTATGGTTGGGCATGGAGCTTCACCCGGAGACACCAATGGGCGGTATCCTTATTAATGATGCACGATATAATGGATTTCGTGAATATGTTCAAAAATTTGCCAGGGATTTTGGTATGGATGGACTACGTTTGCCGGAGTATGTTTATAATACACAAAAACTTTTATTAGTAGCTGAATATGCCCGGGCGGAAGATAAGTTGGGACAATTCAGAAAAAACGCTTATACCGCGTATTGGCAGGAAAATGCAAATATTGAGGATACATTAATCTTGGGGGAGATTGCGGTAGCAAGTGGATTAGAAAGTAATGATGCCATGATGGCAATTGATAACATTGGCCATAAAATGACATTGGAAAAACGACGTTATAATGCTTTACAGCTCGGGATACAAACCTTACCGGGATTCATGTGGGGCACAAAAGCCATCATCGGCTGCCAGCCATACAGGGAATTTGAAAAAGCTTTTGAAAAAGATTAAATTTTTGTCGTCATTAAAACGCACAGTCGCCGGGTTGAGGTTGCTGCTTTTCAACATCTTTCGCAAAATCATGCGCGATCTGTCCCTCCTGAAAACCGCCCTGCACCGAACCCTTATAAATTTTCGTGCCATATCCTGCCGTATTCATGTGTCCGCGTACAATTACAACTTCGTTTTCACCAATGGCAACTGGTCCACCGGAGCGGATAAAAGGTTGCTCATTTACATGGCTGTGGACAAGTATCCTGCGATAAAGCAATTTACCATCTTCCGATAAAACTTCCCACCAGTCGGCATATTGGCCGCAGCCTGTATCGGGGCTTTTTATACCGACGGAAAAAGTATAAGCGCCGGCGCCACCTTGTGCCGTAACCGAAACAATATCCGCAGCGATTATCTCATTTTCAATTCGTTCGTCCACTGCTTGCGCTTTATTGGCGGAACAACCATAGAAAATACTGCCGATAAATATGACAGAAAAAACTTTTAAATATAGAAACTTCATCAACTATCCTTTTAATATTTAATATAATATCACCTGTTGTGCGAATTAGAATAGCATATTTGTTAATAATAGCTGTAAAACTTTAAAAGCAGGTCGTTCCTGTGGAACTTTTACTAACATAGAAATTCATTTTTTCTACAAATAGACCATTCCTATTGGAATTTTTTATTTCGTCCTGTAAGGACGTTCTATTTGTAGTACAAAAATCGCAATAGTTTTCAAGAAGCTCCATCAGAGCGGCCTATTGTAAAAATTTAGTTGGAATTATTTTGTTTCTATTTTTTCTAATTCGCACAACGGGTTAATATCATGAATTTAAACCGGGTAAGAATAAAATCATAAAGCACAATAATCAAAAAACAATTAAATACCAAAACCAAAAGATTGCGTCCTTAAATTTGTGTAAAAAGGCAAATATGTGAAAAATTGCCATGTCCTTCCTAAATTTAGTTTGACCAAAAAAACAAAGGAAAAAACATGGCAAAAAGAGAAAATCAAAATATAGGATTAGT
>JAJRVW010000018.1 GCA_024277115.1 Calditrichota bacterium | reverse complement strand
GAGTAAGAGTAAGAGTAAGAGTAAGAGTAAGAGTAAGAGTAAGAGTAAGAGTAAGATAATGATTATGATTATGGGTAGTGGTAGATGGATAGAGATGACGCACTTAAAATTTTAAAAGAATACACAAAAGGTGAAAGCCTGTTAAAACATGCTTATGCCGTTGAAGCAGCCATGCGGGCCTATGCCCAAAAATTTGATGAAGATGTGGAGCGTTGGGGCATCACCGGTTTACTTCACGATTTTGACTACGAGGCCTTCCCCGAAGACCATCCCTACAAAGGTACTAAAATCCTTAAAGAAAAAAATATTGATGATGATATTTTAACCGCAATTATGGGACATGCCGCGTATACAGGTGTTGTCCGGGAATCTTTGATGGCCAAAACTCTTTTTGCGGTGGATGAATTGTGTGGCTTCATCACAGCTGTGACGCTTGTTAGGCCAACCAAAGCTTTAAGTGAAGTAAAGGTCAAATCCGTAAAGAAAAAAATGAAGGACAAACGGTTTGCCGCAAAAGTAAACCGGGAGGAAATGCTGCAAGGCGCAGAAGAGTTAGGTGTGGAATTTGATGTGCACGTTGCTTTTGTTGTGAATGCCCTCAGCGGGATTGCCGGGGAACTTGGGTTAAATCCTTAATTGAAATTGGTGTTGTATTATGGACAAACATGAGAAAATAAATTATCTGGAGCTGCCTGCAAAGGATTTGGCCTTGGCAAAAGAGTTCTTTGCAACGGTGTTTAACTGCTCCTTTATCGATTATGGGCCGGATTATGTGGCGTTTTCCAATGCAGGAATTGAAGGCGGTTTTTATAAATCGGATAAAAATATTTCCACAGAAAATGGCAGCGCTCTGATTGTTTTTTACAGTAGCAACCTCGAAGGAACACAGCGAAAAATTGAGCAGGCAAATGGCTCGATTATAAAACCCACCTTCCCCTTCCCCGGTGGACGGCGTTTCCATTTCGCTGATCCCAATGGCAATGAATATGCGGTCTGGTCGGATATAGAAAAAAAATAATATGAAAATTTGGGTAGATGCCGATGCCTGTCCCGTAGTAATAAAAGAAATCCTGTTTCGGGCAGCCCAACGAACTAAAATTAATATGACCCTTGTGGCCAACCGGCCCGTACAAATTCCCCGTTCTGAATTTATTGATTTTCTGCTGGTAAAATCCGGTTTTGATGTCGCCGACAATGAAATTGTTAACCGTTTATCCGCGGGTGATCTTGTCATAACGGCCGATATTCCCTTGGCTGCCGAAGTTATCGAAAAAGGTGGGTTGGCATTGAACCCGCGTGGTGAACTGTATTCTGCCGATAATATCCGGGCACGGCTAAGTGTGCGTGACTTTATGGAAAAACTACGGTAGACAGGTGTGGATACGGGCGGGCCACCGGCCTTAAATAAGAATGACCGGAATGTTTTTGCTAATAATCTTGATAAGTTATTAAGCCAGTACTTAAAAAAATAAGATAAAGCAGGAGTTTAGAATACCAGGTTGGTTTAGGGTTTGGTGGATTATTAATGTAATTATTGCGATTGCTTTTTTAGGATATTGGGCAGGTATTGATTTTGAGTCCAATACTTTGCTGTATATTTTTATTTTTTATACAAATATTTGGGGCTTGTGGGCGGCGCGTTATAAACGAAATTTTAAGGGTGATAAGTAGGCAACTAAACAATCCGGGCATGTTCTATTTTAATGCACAGGTCCATCACTACTTTTATACCAGCGTCACGGGCCAATTTTGCAGCTTCTTCATTTATCACACCCAATTGCATCCAAATGGCCTTGGCCTTTATTTTTATGGCTTCTTCTACTATGGGCATAACCTTGTCTGATCGGCGAAAAATATTTACAATCTGCACTTCGCCGGGAATTTCATCAATGCAAGTATAGCAGGTTAAACCAAAAATTGAACTGCAATTTGGATTGACAGGAATAATGGTATAGCCCTTATCCATCATATATTGCGATACGCCATTGCTGGCGCGATAGGGCTTATCGGAGAGGCCCACTACGGCAATTTTTTTGTAATCCCTAAGGATGGCCCGGATTTCTTTGTCGGAGTTATTATACATTAGCCGCTTCAGATATTAACTATATTTATCTAGGATTTCTTCCAATTTTGCCCGGCCGGGAATTTGGAATTTAGGATTGTTTAACAGGACTTTGGCAAGCGTCAGGTACAAATCGGCGTCTTTTGATTTGTGGATACGCAGGTATTGGATATGTCTGCGCAAAACATTTATATCACCGCGTTTAACTGGCCCGGACAGTATGTCTTCGGCAGGATGATCCTTGTAATTATCCACAACACCCTGCAATAATGGTTGAAGAATATCATTTTTTGAGATGCCGTCCAACCCTGCCTGCACCAGAATGTTTTCCGCAACGCTTAAAATTGCCACAACATAATTCGCCGCCATTACCCCGGCCACATGCAGCCCAATTTTCTGCTCTTCGTCGATACTGATTATTTTTGATTTGAGGTTATCGGCTATCTCCTTGGCAGCAGGGAAACATATCTCATTTCCCTGAAAAGCCAAAATAATATCACGCCATTTCTCCGGTGCGGCATATTTATGGGCAAAACTCTGCATGGGATGGATTGATGCCACATGTGCACCACGGCTTTTTAAGTGGTCCAGTTCCGCTGCTTCTTTAGCGCCGCTGGTATGAAAAATATTTTTGTCGGTAAGACGGAAAAGTAAAATTGAGCGGGTGGATTCTTTTATGCGGTCGTCCTGTACACAGATAATGATCGATTCCACAGGGTTGACAATTTCCGGGTTTAGAAAATTTGTATAATCTTCTTTTAGGATAAACCTTTTATCTTGATGGCTGTAATCCTGCTTTCCAAATAAGTGGATTTTCCCGGGGAGTTTATCACTTAAGGCGCGGTATAGGGATGTGCCTACATTGCCCGCGCCTATGATTAAAATTTTCTTTTTTATCCCATCTTCCCGATTTGCCATAAGTTTTCTTTCTATTGATTTTATTGAAAAAATCCGGGATTATGGATTAGTCCCATTTGCTCCCCTCACCGTCGCCTACATATTTATCCTTAGGGCAGAAACGCAGATAGATTATATCGCTTAAATTGATGGCCTCTTTTGAGTATGGATTAATTTCACGCTCGTAAAATTCATCGTCAATAATGCGCGAGGCCGTTTTCCAGCTTGTTTCTTTGTTGAGTATATTTAAAAAACCTACAAAATCCTGTTCATTCTTCTTAAATAACTTTTTGATGACTTTTCTGCGCAGCCTTCCTGTGATGAGTGGGTTTAAATCTTCGAGAGGTTAATCGGAGCCAACCTGTTGCGAAACATAATCGGCTAAATCGCTGGCAACTTTTCCTGGTTCTGCCGCGGCAGGGGCAACTTCAACCGTTTCATCTACGGCTTCTTCTTCGGCAAGTTCAACATCTTCCTCTTCGGGCTCTTCTTCACGCAGTGTCAGGTCAATCGCAGGCTCTTTTACTTCGATATTTTCCACGTCCACTTCCGGCGCGCTTTCTTCGATACTTTCATAATTGGAGAAGGCCGATTCTTCTTTTACTTCTTCGGTTTCTCCTGTTTCCGGCAATTTATTGTCCCGCAATAATTGCTCGATTTCATCAAAACTAAGCTCAGAAATTTCGGATTCGTATTTTGCTTTTTGTACAATGGCCGAATATTCTTCCAGCTTACGATCGCTTAATGCATCATATAAAATATCGATAGATAATTTGGATATTTCTGTCTGGCGCGCCTCGCTGATGGCATCCATTATGGATTTGACCAGCTTTAAGGTCGTTGTCAGTTTGTCTTCTTCAAATGCTTTTTTATCGATTTGGTCGATCAAATCGATAAACTGATCGTGGCTGATACTACGCAGGTATTTTGTATTAAAATATTCGGAAATAGCGTTTTTGTAGTATTCAAATTTGAAAAAGTATTTTAGTGTGTCGTACACTTCCATTGTAGAAACGGTATCGCTGTTTTTAAAGATGAACTGCGAAAGGGTGCGATGGGGTTTTACAATATAATTTAGTTCTAATTTTACCGCCCGTTCCAAGAGGTGGTTAAAACGGTTTAGCTCAAAAATGGCATTCTGTTGCAATTTATCAAAAATCTGATCGATAAGCATGCGTACTTCCGGCTGGTCATAATCAAATCGTTCCGATTCAAACTTTTCCTCTTCTTCACGTAGCCAAATCTCTACTTCCTGGCTAAAGAAATGCATTACCGATTCCGGCATGTCCAAAGTTTTAAGATAAGCCAGTGGGATTGCTGTCATTTTCTGGTCTTTAAGAACGATTTCTTTCATCCGTTCGGTAAAAATCTCAATGGTTTCGTCTAACATGGGGTCTCCTTCGTAAAAAACTTTATATTCAATTTACTTTTCTGGCTCTTATGGGGCAAATGATTAAGGGTTCTTGATGCTCGAAACAGGCTATTGTGTACCATAATCTAACACATATAACTAGCTGATTTGATCATACTGCCAAATTATTAAATCATTTTTAATACTGTATCCAGGCGTGCCTGCTGCGAGGGCCGTCAAACTCGCAAAAATAAATACTCTGCCAGGTGCCCAATTGTAGTCGTCCGTTTTCACAAATTACTTGAACGGAAGAACCAAATAAGCTGGCTTTAATGTGGGCGGCAGAATTGCCCTCTGCATGCCTGTAACCGTCCTGAAAGGGGACAATCTTGTTTATCTCCATCAACATATCACGCTGCACATCCGGGTCGGCCCCTTCGTTAATGGTAATGCCGGCGGTCGTGTGTGGGATGAAAACAGTGATCAGGCCGGTATTAATCCCGGCCTGGTTAATTTGTTCCTGCACCTCGCCCGTTATATCCAGCATTTCCGTTTGTTTGTGGGTTTTAATGTTTAGTTTGATCATAATAGTCTCAGTTAATTGCTTATGTTTTAAGTTTTTTCTTTTTTGCCGCAGGGAAGAGCACGTTATTTAAAATAAGCCTGTATCCCGGGGAATTTTTATGCAGGTTCAGATCGGTTGGCGGATCGCCCACACGGTGCGTGTAATCTTCGGGATCGTGCCCGCCATAAAATGTGAAAGTCCCTTTGCCCGAGTTTCCATGAATATATTTTACTTCGTTGCTTTCTTCGATTTTGCCCATAATTGTAACTGTACTTTTTAGCTTTTCTTCCCGGAACATGGTGGTTTGCCCCATAAAACCTTTCACGATGCCCACGTGGTTTTGGGTAAGCATGGTTGGCACGGGATCGTATTTGGCCGAGAACTCGAACAGGGTAAAATAGTCGCTTTCGGGATCGCGCAGCCGTGGCATATTGCTGGGCGGCACATCAATATCCGAGTATTCGTACACTGCCGGGTCGGGGATGAGTTTAAAATCTTTAAAAGCAAAAGTGTTGTTAAAATTTAATTTGGATGCATAAGCCGGATCGAGCGGGTCGCCATCAAAAACAGCCTCAACAATATCGGTACTGACGGCAGAAAGGGCAATGTCCAATGCATCGGTTGCCGAGCACATCGCAAAAAGAAAGCCGCCTTCATCCACGTATTTCCGAATCTCCAATGCGACGGCGCCCTTTTCTTTGGAAACTTTATTAAAGCCTAATTTATGCGCGAGCTCTTCTGCGGCGATTTGGTTTTTTAAATACCATGTTTCGTTGCGGAAACTTGCCCAAAATTTTCCATATTGCCCCGTAAAATCTTCGTGGTGCAGGTGCAGCCAATCATACGTGCTTAGTTTGCCGGCCAAGACTTCGGTGTCGTAAATATTTTCATATTCGATCTCGGCATATTTCATCACCAAGGTTACGGCATCGTCCCAGGGCTGAAATCCCGGAGGGGAATATACGGCAATCTTGGGCGCTTTTTCCAGCAGGACTTTTTCCATGTTCTGCTCTTCAATTTGGGCATAGATTTGATTAACGGTTGCCGCGCCCGCTTCCTCAAAAGTTACGCCGCGCAATTGCAGTTCCCGCTTAAAAGAAGGACTGGAGGTAAATAAAAACGAGCCGCCGCGATAATTGAGCAGCCACTCCACGTTTATATTTTTTTTGAGGATCCAGTAGGCCACGCCATAAGCCTTTATATGGTTGGCCTGCGCCAGGTCCATCGGCACCAAAATGTATTGCGCCATCAGGCCGGAAGAAAGTATGAGGGATAAAAACAGGGTTATAATGAAGTTCATAGTTTTAATTATTTAATCCTTTAAGAGTTGTAGCGCCATTTTATGGGCATTGTCCACGATCCCTTTTGGGTAGCCTTTTAGTTCCAATAACCGAATTGCGTTTCGTGTCGAGCAGGGCCCGTTTTTTATTTTATAGTCAAAAAAATATTTATCACTCTCGACCTGTTCGTTAAAATGGTACATTTCAAAAGTGTCTTTCAATAACTCTTGCAGCTCAATATCATGAGTTGTTACAAGGGTTATATTTTTAGTGCCTAAAACCTTTAATACGCTGGTTGCTGCGGATATTCTTTCAACAGTGTTTGTGCCCCGGAATATTTCATCGATAATAAAAAGGTAGCGATGCTCTTTTTCACCTTTCTCGATAAAATCTAAGATAGCCTCAATCTCTTGAAAATAATAACTTTTATGCTCATTAATATTGTCTTCCATCCTAATCGAGGAACGTACAATAAGTTTTGGCAACGATGCTGCTTGGGCCAGGCAGGGACCAATCGTTTGTGCCAAAATAACATTGATGGCCACGGTTTTTATAAAGGTGGTTTTCCCCGCCATATTGGAGCCGGTTACCAGGCACGATTTTTTATTTAGGGAAATTGAATTGGGAACGGCATTTTCCAAAAGCGGGTGGGTTATGGCCTGTAATTTCAATATGTTGTCCTGATTAAACTCCGGGATACAGTATACCTTGTTGCTTTCTAACCAAGAAGAAATTGCGATGACCGCATCAATCGAGGCAACGCCCTTAAACATATCTTGTATTTGGGATTGGTTTTGTTTTATGAAATTTGTCGCACGGAAAAATGAGATCAAGTCCAGTAAGAAAAAATTGTTTAAATACTCGATGAAAGAAGCTGACAGCTCATCGACCCTTGTTTTGTCGATCGATAACCAGCCAATCTTTTTATTGATTTTTGCTGCTAAGTCCGCATGTTCTTTTAATTGTTTGGCCTGTACAAGTTTTTGAGGAAAACTTGTATGGGTAAAATTCTGCACAACTGTCATGAGTTGGCTTAAAAATGATAAGTCAACCGAATACGCGTTGATTTTTTTACTGAAATAATTATTCACTATAAGGTTTGTAATCAGGATAGAAAGAGTGTACCAAAAAAGAGATGAATAGGAAAAAGTCAGGATGGTTAAAACGAACGCGCCAAAGGATAAAAGACTGGCCAGTAAGTACCATTTAGGCCGGTTTGGAAGTTTTCCGTAAATGATATAAGGCAAATATGCCGTGTTTTTATGACTAAGTTTGCTTAGGATTAACTGGCATTCTTCTCGCAGAAGCGGCTCTTTTGCAAAGAGTTTGTACTGCGTGTTACGCATTTTCAGGACGCGGTTGTTTTCATAAAAATGTAATAGCTCAAACAAATATTGGCTACCAATCGGAGATATGCAACGATCGATTTTACAAAATAAATCGTTAAAATTTAGGTCTGACCAGGTTTTATCATCAACAAGTTCATGCTGTAATAAATTTTTATCCAGCCTGTAAAGAAGGGAAATTGTATCGAAGTCCCGTTCACGAATAATTTCTTTACCCCAATTTCCCCGTATCTCTTTTATTAGCTTCTTTCTTTTTCTAAAAAAGAATTTCCCAAAAATTGTTGAGGCGTAAAGAAAACTGGAAAATGTCTTAAACATATTTTTTATAGCTCTAATTCAATGAATTTCTTTTACAAATAATTAATGCTCTACGCCCCACGCTTCACGTCCTTCGCCCTACGGCTTCACCTCTTCCTGCAAAGAGGTGTTGATGGCCCTGGCATTTTTTCGGGCTTCTTCCACATAAAAACTTGTAGGGAAGCGGATCATTAAATCCTGATATAAGGCCATTGCTTTCGCAAGGTCATTTTTCTTTTTGTAGCGTGCGGCCAGCATAAAATAAGCCCGGTCCGTCTCTTCCTCGGGAAACTCTTTGATGATGCCCTCTAGTAAACGGACGGCTTCTTGCTCCTTTTCAAATTTTGTGTAAAGTTTTACAGCTTCCATCCCCGCTTTCAGGCTTAGTTTATTTTTGGCCTGGTAAATAGCCCGAAACTGTTTGGCCGCTTCAGAATATTTTTGCTGTTTTTTTAATAAAGCGGCGTGCGTAAACTTCGCAAAGGCCAGGCTGTCCACGGCAAATTCATCCAGCTCAAAAGTGCGTGCCAACGCATTGTTTGTGAGGGTGTCTTTCATGCCGATGGTTGCTAACAATTGAGTATAATTATTTTTGGCTTTATTAAATTGGCCGGAAAAATACAAAATCTCTGCCCGGTTAAACGTGGCCAGAGAGATGTATTTTTTACTTTTTATCTGCGTATAGATTTTGTTGGCCCGTTGCAGGTTGTTTTTTAGCAAAGCAATGTCGGCCATTTTTAACCGCACCCGATCGGCATTGTTTAGCCCGATTTTTTGCAGTTCTATTTTTTGGTAAAAGGTGTTGGCCCGGTCAAAATCGCCAAAATGGTTTTTATAAATATCGGCGATAGCCTCTGCGGCGCGTTGTTTTTCATGGGTGCTTTTATCGTATAAGCGTTTTAAAATGCCCAGGGCTTTTCGGATGGATTTATCGGCGGCCTTAAATTCCTGATCTTTAAAAAAAGCATTCCCCTGTTCCCGGTAGGCCTGCGCCAGTTTATATTCAATGTTGGCAAGAATAGGTTTTTTTGAGCGCTCTAACATATATTCGTAGGCTTTAATCATATAGGAAAAGACCTGGTCTTTTTTTGCTTCGCGGGCAAAACGCTCCAGATAGGCAAAGGTGCCGTCGGGATTCTTTTTTTCGATCTCCAGAATAATTTCAAAGGCTTGCGCGTAATCTTTTTTGCGGATAAAAAGATTGGCCAGTAGCTCATTTACCGCCGGGTCATTGTCCTCGTTTAATAATATCAGGGCGTTGATTATCCGCCCGGTTGCGTCATTGTCTTTGGCCATGGCGATCAGCATGGAGCGTACATAATTGTGCTGTTTTTTAAATTTACGCAGATAAATCACATAATGCTCGGTGGCTTTTTCATAATTGAGCTGATACTTATATAAAGTGCCAATATTTAGATGTACCGCATCCTGGTTGGGTAGTTTTTTGATGATACGTTTGTATACATCGATGGCCTCGTCAAACAGGCGCAGATTGGTCATGGCCTGCGCGGTAAGGCGATAGCGCATTAAATTGGGTGGCTCTGCCTGATACACTTTTTGCCAGGTCTCGCGCGCCAAATCTTCCTGTTTGTTGAGGAAATACGCCCTTCCCAGATCGATCTGGTAGTTAAAATTTTGTGGGTGGCTTTTTATGGCCTTATTGAGGAATGCAATCATTTCCGGGAATTTGTTCAGTCCCTGAAACGAGCGGCTGATCCCGTTTATTACCCGGGGCGAGTTGTTGCCGTTTTTATAATGCTTTTTAAAAATGAGCAGGGCTGCTTCGTAATTTTTTGAGCGCAGCATATTTTCGGCAAGCTTTATTTCGCGCGGGTTTAATTTTTGAGAAAAGCCTGCAGTGGAGAGTATCAGTAAAATAACGAGGCTGTAAAAAAGTTTATGTAGAATCATATTTTTTTTCTGTTTCACTCCCATGCAATTTTATCTTTTCAAAACCTTGCTCAAAATACAGATCAATAAAGGGTAGGCGCGCTTTCCCAAGCGCGCCTTATCTGGAACACAGAACGCTGACAGGAGTCAGCGCCTACCTCCAAATCGTGGTTAACCCTGTTCTTTGGTAATGGTGTAGATAGTTACCTTTATTTTTTTTCCGTTCTGATTAACAAATTTATCGCTGTTTTTAAACTGAAAACCGGCCAGCGCCAATTTACCAAAAAATGTACGCGCAGTACTGCGGTTTGGTTCAGCTAAAATGATTGTCCCTTTTTCGGCTAAAAAATTTTGGAACAAGTCAATCAACGGTTGAAAAAAGCGTTCTTCATACACCACATCCGAGGCAACGATCATCTCATATTTTTGGTTCAAGTTTGGGGAACGCCAATCGAGTAATTGCAGGCTGATATTTTGGGCTGACCCGTTTAAGTTAAAATTCCTTCGGGTTGCATCCAACGCCGGTTGCTCATAATCTGTCGCCAGTAATTTTTGAGGATTGCCCCGTGCCAGCGCTAGGGTTGTTAGGCCCATGCCGCAGCCTAGTTCTAAAATATCTTTATCTTTAAAAAGTGCCGGGCTTTCAACAATAAATTCGGTCAAAGCGTGCGCCGATGGCCAGAGCTCCGCCCAATAAGGGAGGCGTTCATCCTCGTTAAAAAGCGCGTCACTAATTTCATCGACAAGGTCATCGAGGTTTTTTATACGTTCCAGTACAAAGCTTTGGCCTGCAATGGATATTTTATCCTGATAAAGTTTTAGTTTGCCCATTTTGTTTTTAAGTTCGGTCTAAAAAGGATTTTGGGGAGACAATCCAGATTTTGAAGATATGGAACGTCTGTACTCAGGGTATTAAAATCGAGATTCATTTATTATTTAAAACCTCCAACACAATTTCTGCTGCCCGTTCCGAAGCGCCGGGCTTGCCCAGTTTTTCGCGAATGACCATTAAATTTTCCCGGACTTTTAAATTATTTTCCGGCTCGAGAAGTTTGCCCATTTCGGATACCGCCGTTTCTACCGTAAAATCATCCTGGATCAATTCTTTGGCCACTTCTCTTTCCGCGACGATATTTACCAGGCCGATATTTTTAATTTTGACAAGCAGCTTTCCCAGGAAATAGGTAAGTGGGCTCACCTGATAAACGATCAGCATAGGTACGCCGTAATAGCCGCATTCTAAGGTGGCTGTACCCGAGGCCACCAGTACCGCATCATACTCTAACAGGCAGGTGTTCAATGGTTTTTGCACGATGGTTATAAAATCATCGGTCTCTTTTAACAGATCGCTGTACAGGCTTTGGTCGAGGTGGCCCACCTTTACAATTTCGGCTTCCCGGATAATTTTGTTTTTGTGTAAAACACGTGCCGTATCAATCATCCGTTCCAACAGGGCTGAAACTTCCTGCTTTCGGCTGCCCGGCAAAAGGCCCATTTTAACAGCATCTTTTTTGATTTTTTTATGCGTGGCCGGCAGATATTGCCGGTGATGGTCAACAAGCGGGTGCCCGACGTGTTTGGCCGGGATATCATGCCGGTGATAAAATTTTTCCTCAAAGGGGAAGAGTACGATCATTTGATCCACATATTTTTTTATTTTTTTTACACGTCCTGTGTTCCAGGCCCACAATTGCGGGCTGATGTAGTAAACAATCGGGATGGAAAGCTTGTGCAGGCTTTTGGCCAGTTTTAAATTAAATCCCGGATAATCCACCAAAATAATGCAATCGGGTTTCTCGGTTTTGGCCCATTCCACGAGGCGGTTATGTACCTTGCGTATAAAAGGCAGGTGTTTGATTACCTCGCCGATGCCCATAAATGCCATCTGGCTAACATGATAAAACAGCTCCATGCCCAAGCCGGCAAGTTCATCGCCGCCAATGCCAAAAAAATTCAGGTTGGGTTGTTTTTGTTTTAAAAAACGTACAACTTCCGCCGCATGTGCATCCCCGGAAACCTCTGCTGCGATTAGTAAGATTTTTTTTTGTGCCATAATTGGATTGTAAAATTAACAAGCTGAAAAATAGGGGAATAAATTGTGTGAGGCAATATTAAAGGCCGTATGCCTGGTATTAATAAACAGGTCAGGAATAGAAAATTGCAGAAACATAGCCGGTCACACGGTCCTTGGAGTTGCCCATATCGCCGGAGTTTCGATATAATAAAACCTTGGATTTTGTAGCGCCGAGATTTTTACAGACATTCATCGCGGTAATTACCGCACCGCCACCATCCATTTCGATGGAGCCATCCTGGAATTCCTCGTTCAATTTTGCCTGATTAAAATTACCGATATGTTCGATTGCTGTTTTGTCGATCACCGCGGCTTTCTCGCGCGAATAATGAGCGGAGAGGTTTGAGCTTGCAACAACGAGAACATTTTTACCCTTTAACGCTTCGGATAAAGCTTTGGTGAGGATGTCGATATTTGTCGCGTCCTGATTGCCGAGCATGATGGGGATAAGCTTAAAATCATACAAAACATGCTGTAAAAACGGTAGCTGAACTTCAATACCGTGCTCGTCAATTTCGTGGCCTAAAGTAGATGCGATAAGCGTTTCATGACTGTTTGCTATTTGCCAGACAAGGTCTTTATCTATGGCGACTTCACCCAACGGAGTAGCAAAGGAATCACCTTTAAATAACGAAACTTCTTCAAAATACGTATGATTACTGCTCGAAATAACCACAACACAGTCAATATCCAAATCGAGTATTTGGCGATATGCCCGTGCCGCAACACCGCCGCAAACCATTAATTCATCGTTGGGGACAATCATGCCGTACACATTATTGGGTATTTTTTCATCTTTGGAACTTTCAAGAAAAACGGCCACTTCACGTTCCAAAATATTTTTTTCTTTTGAATAGTATTTTCCGGCTGAACCAGGTTGCCGAACGAGTTTTTCCATTCTTTCGTAAATCCTTGTTTTTACAAACATTTGTGTACCTGTTTCAAAATATACAGTATTATTCGAAATCGAACAAAACAAAAAATAGAATGCAATAATTATTCCATATTTCAAATAATAATAGGACAATCTAATAATATCGATTTATGTGCTTAAACCCTTAGTTTTAATCACTTTTTTTAACTTGCCTCATTAACTGAAAGATGGCCTAAAAAATTTAGTGTGAAAAAGTGCCACACAATTATTATAAAATTAAGGCTTTGAGGTAAAGTTTACGTTATTTGCCGGGGTAATAAATATCTTTTTATTTTGTCCCATAAAAATAGTAAGTTTATTTTCATTTTAAAAGCAACTTTTACACAATGAATTACGAAGAATACAGCTGATTAAACGAAGTGAAAGCGAAATAATAAATGGGATTTTGGGGAAAAGCAATCGGTGCAAGCGTAGGCTTTGCAGTTGGTGGGCCTTTGGGCGCAGTTTTAGGTGGCGTACTGGGACATGGAATAGATTCGCAAGCCGAACAGGGCCGACAGTATTTTGAAACGGCAGAGCACGGTTGGCCGGAGGTGGAACAAGAGTTTGACCGACAATATCTTTTTTATGTAAGCCTGGCTTCCCTGGCAGCAAAAATGGCCAAAGCCGATGGCGTAATTACCTCCGACGAAATCAGGGCATTTGATCATTTTTTACGCTTTGACCTGAGCCTTGATGTGGATGAGCGAAAAAGAATTGCCCTTATTTTTAATGAAGCAAAAAACTCACCGGAAGATGCCAGCGCCATTGCCCGCCAGTTTAGGGCATTAATTGGCTATCAACGGGATGTGCTGCACATGATGGTGCAACTGTTGTTTAAAATCGCCATGGCCGATGGGCACATGCACCCGGACGAAGAACGTTTTATTGTTGAGATGGCCTCCATTTTTAATTTGTCCCAAACGGAGTATCAGCAAATCCGTGCCTTGTACATTAAGGAAAATGACCAGGCTTACCGGATTTTAGGCGTTTCAAAGAATGTGTCGGATGCTGAACTCAAAAAGGCGTACCGCAGTTTAGTCCGCGAATATCATCCGGATAAAATACAGGCAAAGGGCGTACCGGAAGATTTTGTTAAGGTGGCAAATGAGAAAATGGCCGAAATAAACAAAGCATACGATGATATTTGTAAAGAACGTGGAATTTAATAATAAAATTTTGATTGAAATGATGAGGTGAAATATGGATTCGAAGCAACAGGATTTTTACCAAAACTTAAGATTGAAAATTGCAAACTATCTGGATAAAAAAGATTTTGCCTATGGTGATATTCTTTTGCTGGCGCCCGATTTTTTTCATTTGCTCATTAAGCTTTCTTTGGATAACAGGGTCGAAACCCGTAAGAAGGTAAAGTTGGCGTTTGCCATTACTTATTTCTTTTCGCCAATTGATTTATTGCCCGAAATGATCCTTGGGCCCATCGGCTATCTCGATGATATTGCCCTGGCCGCCTATGTTTTAAATGATTTTGTAAACAATAATGATTCGGACCTTTTATACGAACATTGGGCCGGGCAAAGCGACGTGTTGGCCTCCATACAAAATGTGCTGACCATGGCCAATCAGTTTTTGGGCGAGGGTTTATGGAAACGCGTTAAAAACAAGATTGGCGCAAAGTTCTAAATAATCGGTACTGAAAACAAAAGGATTTTGGTAAGACCTGCAAGTAATCAAACCCTGGAGGAGAATGAACTACAAGGAGTCTGTCCATAAAGTCGTCTGATGCTGTCGTTCTGAGTCGCTCTATGACGAAGAATCTCATGTTACAATCAGTAAGTCCTTTATCTAACCAGATTGGGATACTTCCCCCGCCAAAGAGAAGCGGGGGCAGTATGACAAAACTGGAAATCCTGACTTTAAAGACAGGCACTACTTTATTTTGAATTAATCACAAATAATTATCGAAACCACCTGCCAAACCAATGAAAAACCATTTCCGTTTAGAAGAGCAGCTTGCCAAACTCCATCAAAATATATCCACGCCCGCGCTTTTAGTGGACGGGCAACAAATGGACATGAATCTCCGTGAGATGCAATCGTGGGCCGATACGCACAATGTAAACCTTAGGCCACATATAAAAACGCATAAGTCCATCGATTTTGCAAAAGAACAAATTGCGATGGGCGCAAAAGGGATAACCGTTGCCAAATTATCGGAAGCGCAAAAGATGGCCGGCGCCGGTATCGATGATATTTTTATTGCCAACCAGATTGCCCAGCCAACTAAAATTAAAGACCTGCGCCGCCTGCATGAAAAAATTAACCTGATTACGGGGATGGATCATGAGTGGCACATCGATGTTCTTAAAAAAGAATTTGCCGATTGCAGTAAACCGCTCCCTGTGCGGATTGAAATTGATTCTGGTTTTGGACGCTGCGGAATAAAACCCGGAGATGGCAGACTGCTAGAGCTTGCAAAACATATTTTGGCAAAAAAATGGCTAAAACTGGAAGGTCTGTTCACCCATGCGGGGCAATCGTACACAGCAAAAAGCAAGGATGAAGTTGGGCAAATTGCCCGGAAGGAAGCGGCGGATATTTTAAAGGCAAAAACAGTTTTGGCACAAAACGGCATTGAAATTGCAACGGTAAGTGTCGGTTCCACACCCACTGCAAGGGAAGTGATTTCCCGGCCGGGAATAACGGAAGCACGGCCGGGCAATTATATTTTTTATGATGGTATCCAGCAGGCTTTGGGGAGTTGCAATTTTGATCAATGCAGCTTGTTTGTTTTGGCGACAGTGATCTCGCAACCGGCAGAAAATAAAATTGTGTGCGATGCAGGCAGCAAAGCGCTTAACCTTGATAGGGGCGCGCACTCTTCACAAATACTTGATGGATTTGGAACTGTGTTAAATATAGATGGCAAAATAAAAAGCCTTTCGGAAGAACATGGCATAATAATTTTGGATAAACCTGAGCCGATTAAAATTGGCAGCCCGGTTTTAATAATCCCTAACCATGCTTGTGTTGTGGCCAATCTTTACGATAGGTACCATGTTGTGGATAAAAACTTAAGTGTGCAAACAGTGCCCATTTCCTGCCGGGGGCTAAGTCAGTAGCAGCAAGGAGTGTAGAGTGAAGAGTGAAAAATGAAAAGTGTAGGGAGCTTAAACGAGAGTTTGAGAGGCAGGTTTTCACTCGTTCTTGTTCTGAATCTCCGATTCAGAACACCATTGTGATGAAACTTTGTTTCAGTTTTATTTAGGGGTTAGTGTTTAAAAAACCTTCCAGGTTTTCAAAACCTGGAAGGTCCTATCGCCGCCCTCGCAGAGGGGATGCTTCTCCCGCCAAAACTGCAGCGGGATCGGCATGACAAAACAGGCAGTCTCTACTTTATTGACGGGGACGAATTAAACTAATAATTATGAAATCAATTTATAAACGCATATTCCTGGCTCTGGGCCTTTTTGCCATCGCTATATTTTTTTCCGGCTATCTGATCTATAAAACCTATGAAAGCCTGGGCGAAGATTTGGTGCGTCGCACAGCATTGTTGATTGGTGACTCAATCAATGAAGTTTTGGCCAACGCCACAGATAAAAACCTGGAATCTCTAACCCCAAAAGAGAAACGAACGGTTCGCCGGCTAATGCGTTCGCTTACCTCCGAGGCGGGCAATATAATCCATATTTTGCTGATCAACGACAAAATGCGCATCCTGCTTAGCAGTGATAAAAAAGTGGAAGGGCGTGAGTATACCTCACCGGAAGAGCTGGCCAATTTGCAGGGCGACCAGCCAAAGGTAATCAGCAAAGCCTGGGGCGACAGCATTCGTGTTGTCGATGTGATCCTTCCTTTAAAAAGCTAAGAAAATTATGTGTATGGTTATCTGCGCCTGGTGCTGTCCCAAAAAGGGATTCAAAATTTCTTCTCCGACATTTTTATCATCTTTGTGCCGCTTGTGCTGGTGTTTGCCCTTTTGATTGGTTTTACGATTTATTTTATTTCGCGGGCATACACAAAGCCTTTACAATCCATCGAATTAATGGCGGAGAACCTGACTGCAGGGGATTTCGATTATCGTATCGATTATGAAGGCAAGGACGAGTTTACCGAAACTTTCTCATCGATTAATAAATCTCTGGAAAAGGTAAGTGTTTTAAACGAGAGCTATAAAAAAGCAGAAAAACGTATCAACGCCTTGTTGCAGGTTGTGGACGAAAGTATCATCCTTTTAGACCAGAAAAAAGAGGTGGTCAGTTACAACGAATCCGCTGTGGAGCTTTTTCAATGTCCGTTAGAGTTATTGTTTGAGAGCCATTTTAAGCAGGTTCAGAATATGAACGCGGAACTAAAAAAGCTGGTTGACTATGTATTTGAAGACGAGCAAAACATCCGTGCCCGGGAGATGATTTTATGGTTGCCTGATGGACGGGATGTGCTGGCACGGGTATCCAGTTTTGTCTTTAAAGAAGACGACAAACTCAGCGGTGTTTTATTGACAATTAAAGACCAGAAGCTAATAAATGAGCTGCAACGCAACCTGCAACGCTCAATGAAATTTGGGGTGATTGCCAACCTGGCCTCGTCCATCAGTCACGAAATAAAGAACCCGCTTTCGTCGATGGCCATCCATGCGGAAATCTTAAGTGTCCGCTTTCAGGATATGGAAATGGAAAACAAGGATGTCGTCGAAAAATCTCTGGATGTTTTGCAAAACGAAGTTAAAAGGTTAAACCGCATCATTTCCCAGTTTTTTAATCTTGCACGCGTTAAAAAAACAGACCTTATGCTGATTGATATAAACAAAGTTGTAGACGATGTTTTGACCCTGGTAAGCCAACAGGCCATCGAGCGTAATATAAAAGTAGAAATTGATTTATGCGATCCAATCGAACGCATTTACGGCGATCCGGACCAGTTGACGCAGGTTATCCTGAATATTTTACTTAATTCTTTTCAGGCTATTCATCACGATGGCATTGCAAAAATCCGTACACGGCAAGAGTCTTTATCTGTGCGCATAGAAATTGAAGATAATGGCTGCGGTATGACGCCCGAAACCCAGGAACGCTTGTTTGAATTATACTACACCACTAAACACGATGGCGGTGGTATTGGTATGGCCATTTGTAAAAATATTATCGAAGCCCACGAAGGTAAAATTGAATTTGAGAGCATGGTGGATAAGGGCACAACTTTTTATATTGAGCTTCCACGCCAAGACCGGACGCAGCAATTAAAAGCGGCGGCCGAAAAGAATTCCGAATAAAAAAGTATTCCAACCATGTGTTTTATTTTTGTAGTGATTTAATCTCTGTGATTCTCTTGGTTATTTTATTTGAAACACTTCATGTTGTGAGGATTCCTCGCCAAAGAGCGGCTTAGAATAACAAACCGGATTATAAATTATTAGAAAGTAGCAATATCTATTTATGACGCAAATTGAAAACCGGCCACTCGTATCAATCATCATGGCCGTAAAAGATACCGAACCTTACCTGCCGGCCTGTCTCGATTCCATCATCGCGCAAACATATACCAACTGGGAACTGATTGCCGTAAACGATCACTCTTCAGACAAGACGCCCGAAATTTTAGCAAAATATGCCGCCAAAGATAAACGTATCCGCGTTTTTGACAGTGGCGATCATTTCAAGCTGATCCCAACTTTGCAGGTGGCCCATAAACAAATCCGCGGCACTTTAATAAACCGCATGGACTCCGATGATAAAATGCCGGATTATAAATTGCAGGTGCTTGTGGATGAATGGCAAAAACATGGCAAGGGAACGGTTATCGCAGGGGGCACCGAACATTTTGTAGATGAAGGCAAAGTTGGCGATGGATTTCTTAGATATGAGCGCTGGCTAAACGCGGTTGCCCGGCAGGGCACACACTATCAGGAGATTTACCGGGAGTGTGTCATCCCTTCCCATTGCTGGATTATCCATAAAGATGATTTTAAAATGGTCGGAGCATTTGACCCGATTGTTTATCCGGAAGATTATGACCTTTGTTTTCGATTTTACCGTCATGGTCTGAAAATTGTTGGCCTGGATAAAATCCTCCATTTTTGGCGTGACCGTTCCAACCGTATTTCACGTACCTGGGAAGAATACAAAGACAATCGCTATTTTGGCCTTAAGCTACACTATTTTTATAAGCTTGACCGGGATAAGAAACGCCCGCTGGTTTTGTGGGGCGCCGGGCGCAATGGCAAAGATATGGCAAAACTGCTTCACTCTTTTAATGATTCTTTTCATTGGGTGTGTGACAATCCCCGTAAAATAGGCGAGGTGGTTTACGGCGTTAAAATGGCGCATTTTGATACGGTGCCCAAGCTGGAAAACCCGCAAATTATGATTGTTGTTTCCTCACCCGACGGCAAAATCGAAATCCGGGAACAGCTTAAAAATTGGGGTAAATCGCCGGTAAAGGATTATTGGTTTTTTGCATAGGTGAAAATATTTAATGAAATAAAGTCATATCTCTAAAACAAAAAAGGGTTTACGGTCAATACGCAAGCACTTGCAACGAATTCACGAATTGTTTTTTTGTGGCTTAGAGGCTTTGTTAATGCCTTTTTTTTGTCTGCCCTTTTACCAAACTTTTGGGTTTAAAAGAAAATCCCAAAAATCATTTCCGAAACTTTAAAATTTACAAAAAAAAATCCCTTTTAAAGTTTATTTAGTGTCTGTCTCTAAAGTAAACAGAATAGAAAAAGGTGCTCAGACTTTTTAGATGTCATCCCCGATCCTCGGGATTTACAACCTGAGCGAAACCCCTGTTTTTCGGGGTGAAGAGAAGGATCCCACCTTTTTATCAGGGGATTCTTCATCAAAAAGCGATTCAGAATGACAGCAAACCACGACTTTATGGACAGACACTATTTAGGGTCGTTTTGAAATAGGTCTTTTATTTAAGAAAAAAAAACTTAAATTATCCTTTGATATTTAAAACAGGATAAAAAAATGGAAGACCTGATTCTCTACCATCGTTTACAATTCGCATTTACAATTTCATTCCACTACATCTTTCCCCAATTAACAATGGGGCTCTCCATAATTTTAGTTGTTTTCAAATGGCTTCATCTAAAAAAAGGGGACGAGCGTTATAACCGGGCTGCAAAATTTTGGGCAAAGATTTTTGCCGTAAATTTTGTTGTGGGCGTGGTAACCGGCATCCCGATGGAGTTTCAGTTTGGCACTAATTGGGCGAAATTTTCGGAAATGACCGGAAATATAATCGGGCAAACCCTGGCCATGGAAGGGATGTTCTCGTTTTTTCTCGAATCCACTTTTTTAGGCCTCTTTTTATTTGGTGAAAAATTATTAAGCCGCCGGATGCATTTCGTCACGGCCGTTTTGGTCTGTTTGGGCACACAGGCCAGCGGATTATTTATCATTGCCACACATTCCTGGATGCAGCATCCCGTAGGTTTTGAAATTTTAGAAAATGGTACCTTTGTATTAAATAATTTTTCTGAACTCTTTTTAAATTCCTGGTTGTGGCCGGCCTATTTTCATAATCAGCTGGCATCGTTAATAACGGCAACTTTTGTAGTTGCGGGTGTTGGCGCGTTCTATTTATTGAATAACAAACATCAGGAATATGGCAGGTTGTTTTTGCGCACGGGCGTGATACTTGGGGCAATTTCAACCGTGCTGGTTATTGTGCCTTTTGGTGATATGCTTGCCCAACAGGTGGCAACCAAACAGCCCATCACCATGGCGGCCATGGAAGGTTTGTTTGAGACGGAAGAAGGCGCGCCCATGGTACTGATCGGGCAACCGAACATGAAAACCATGACCATCGATAATAAAATTGAAGTGCCGTATGTTTTAAGCCTGCTTACCTATAAAAGATGGAATGCCGAGGTTAAGGGGCTGGATGCTTACGATAAAGATTTATGGCCCACCAATATTCCCGCGCTTTATTATGCCTACCACATGATGGTTGGCTTGGGCACCATTTTTATTGCCATCATGCTATTGGCTGCCTTCCTTTTATGGAAGAAAAAGCTGTTTGATAAAAAGGGACTGCTTTGGACAATCCTTTTTACTGTGCCTTTCCCCTACATAGCCAATCTGGCCGGATGGTATACGGCCGAGCTGGGCCGGCAACCGTGGTTGGTTTATAATTTAATGCGGACGGTTGATGGGGTTTCCCAAACAGTTTCGGCTGGAAATACTTTATTTACATTGTTGGGATTTATCGGGTTATATTTTTTATTGGGCGTACTCTTTTTATTGTTGGTGGGTAAAATTATCAACAGAGGACCGGAACTATCAGAAAAATAGAAAAGGCATATTATGGAAATTTTTTGGGGTATTGTCATCGTGGCCATGTTAACCATTTTCATCATTTTGGATGGCGCTGATTTTGGCGCGGGTATTATCCATCTTTTTGTGGCCAAAGATGAGAAGGATAAAAAAAGTATCATAAATGCAATCGGCCCCTTTTGGGATGGAAACGAGGTATGGCTGATCGCGGGTGGCGGCGTACTTTTTTTTGCTTTTCCCAAATTGTATGCGTCTGCATTTAGCGGCTTTTATTTGCCATTGATTATGGTTT
>JAJRVW010000234.1 GCA_024277115.1 Calditrichota bacterium | reverse complement strand
CTGAATGGTTAGCTGAGTCTGTTGACTGGCTAACAAAAAAACAGCCCGATCAACGCCCCAAAGATGCATTGGAAGTTATAAAAAAATTTTATGGCAAAACGAAAGAACAAGACAGCCCGAAACAAAAGGCAGGCATGGGCAAGCCACTCTTTTATTTTGGCGCTGCTTCCATAATCCTAATCTTTCTTTTCTATTTTTTTATGCCGGGTAATTTTCCTGCACGAAGTGATGAAGAAATCACAGGTAAAACGGGTACTATTATTGACACACTAAATACGGAAAACCTGGAAGACGGACCTATTATTGGTCAGCCCATTACAAAACAATTTTCCAAAGTGGATTCGTTGCCCGTACTGGCCAAGAAAGTTGAAACACCATCTGATAATTTACAGATTGACAGTAGCCAACTTACTATAAAATCAGAGCCTGGCTATGGCACCCTTTTTATAAAATGTTCACCGTGGGCCAAAGTTATCCTTGATGGTGATTCGATTGACACAACCCCGATGAAACAACCATTCAGGATTTCCGAGGGCAACCACCAATTAGAACTACTAAATCCAAATTACAAATCGGAAATACGTACGATTACAATTAGCGCCCACAGAAGCGACACTCTTAATATCCGTTTAAAAATTAATGTGGGCTACTTAATTGTAAAGGCCACACCTTGGGCCAAGCTTTTTATAAATGATGTTTACAAAGAAGATACACCGCTGAAGGGTGCGCTGGTTTTACGATCGGGACAGAATATCCTAAAGCTGGTAAACCCCAATCTTGGCACAATTACAGATACTATTTTTGTAGAGGCGGGAAAAACAATTGAAAAGCATTTTACATTTAAAAATTAGACTTGGCATAGTATTTGAAATATGTAAAACAGATTAGAACCTTTGGAGAATTTAATGGAAAGATTATTGAAAATAATAATAATTTTTACGATGATGTCCTTTACAATTTTAAGCGCCGGCGAGTGGAAAAACACAGGCGCATTAAATACCCCACGCGCAGGTGCAGCAGCAGTTGTATGGCACGGAAAAATATTTGTTTTCGGCGGTAAATCCCTAAATAACAATATTTTAAGCAGTGTGGAAGTATACGATACCTTAACACAGACCTGGGATAGCACAATAGTAAAACCTTTTAAGAAAAAACGCTACAACACCTCTGCCATTGTTTGGGAAAATAAAATTTACCTAACCGGGGGCCGTACAAATAATGATGTTCTTGGCAGTGTGGAAATTTATGACCCTGTGCAAAACAAGTGGGAAGAAGCGCAGGATTTGCACGAGGAGCGCGAGGGACATTCTGTAAATATTTTTAATGACCAGCTCTATGTTTTTGGCGGGCAGGAGTCTAGTTTTAATTATATTGACGATATTGAGAAATTTGACCCGCAAAAAGACGAGTGGACAGATTCTAAACTGGAAATGGAAAACCAGCGCTCCGCCCACTTTGCCGGAGTTTACAACAATCAATATTTTATGTTTGGAGGTTATTATTTAGGCCTGACTAATACAATCTATAAAACCGTTGCGGATTCTGACGGCTATACCTGGGCGCCACTTGGCACACTATCTGAACCGAGGGCGTATGGCGCAACGGTACAGATCGATTCTTTGATTTATATCCTTGGTGGTGAGACGCCGTCGGGCAAAACGAAGCGGGTAGAAATTTATGATGCCCAAAATGATTCTCTGTATTTTGGGGATGATTTAGCAACGGCACATAGCGGTATGGCTTCTGTTGTATTAAATAATAAAATATACCTTATTGGAGGTTTTGAAGGCAGCACAAACGATATTATCAATGATGTTATGGTGTATACACCTACGGTTACAGCTATTACGGGCGAAAACATAAAACAACCCTCACAGATATTATTGGCCAAAGCCTATCCGAATCCATTTAATGGTCGGGTTAAGATCGATGTAAAAATCCCTCTGGGCGAACAAGTACAAATAAACATATTGAATGTTCTGGGCCAGAATATTCGTATGTTGGCAACCCCGGGGTATTTATCCGGCAAATATTCTTTCCATTGGGACGCAAAAGATAGAACTGGAAGATATGTCTCTTCTGGCTTATATTTAATCTCTGTTAAAACAAAAACACAATTGCAGATATTAAAAATAACTTATGTTAAATAAACTTGTCACTATTTTTTATTTTTTAATTCTCTTCTTCTCCAACCTATCTGCACAAACCACAGAGTATGAAATCTTTCAGCTTCGTTTTTTATATAACGATGTGAAATTTGAGGATGTTGTCTCTCAGGGACAGAAACTTCTTAAAGACCCGAAATTAGATAAAAATAAACTTATTGAGGTGCACAAATATGTCGCGCTCTCGTTATATAATATAGGGAAACAAGATTCCTCACGCGCCCATTTCTACTCTTTACTTTCCATCGACCCGGATTTTGAGCTTGACCCGGTAAAAACATCACCAAAAATCCTTTCGTTTTATCATAATATAAAAGAGAATTTCTTAAAAGATAATGACAACAAAATTGCGCTACCCTACAAAAGTTATATTTTTGTGGAAGACATTCGCCCGAAGGCCGCATTGCAATCACTTATTTTACCTGGTTGGGGACAATATTATAAGGGGCAGCAAAACAAAGGCTATTTATTTAGCGGGGCATTTTTAGGGGCTGCATTATCAACAGCAATTACTTTTAGCCTAGAGAAAAACTTAAAGGACAAATATCTCAAAGAAGATAACCCTTTAAAAATAAACGGCCGTTATAGTGATTATAATAATATGTCAAAAACCCGTAGGATTAGCCAATATACGGCCATCGGTATTTGGGTGCTTTCAGTTACCGATGCCTTATTTACAGAATACACACCACAGATTGAGGCAAATGATAATTATTTGGGATTAGCATTAGAAATAAATTTATAAACCTGCAATGAAGATATTTACCGTGAATAGGTCTTCTTTTCATGGCATCCGGATTGGCACGTACCACCATTATCTGTGGCACTAAACACAATCGGCATATCCCACTTTCCAAACTTAATTTTTTCTGCAATCAGGAAACTATTTGTGGAGCCGTGTACACTATGGCATGTTTTACACGATCGTGCCTTTTCCCGGTTTACATGTAAAAAATGAAGGTTCTTACTACCATTCCTAAACTCTGTGGCCTCAGTTGTTATTTTCTGTTCCATGAGCGAAGAATCATGGCAATCAAAACATAATGAAAAATTATCTGCTTTGCCCTGCGTGTAGTTTCCCATCGGAAAGTGCCCGGTTAATAAGAAATTATTATCCGGTGTATGTGGATCGTGGCACTCGGTACAACCGTCATCTACAGGCTCATGAATTGTTGTAGCATTAGAAACAATCTTTTTAATATTTTTTATCACCCGCCTTTTAATCTCAATTGGCTTATCGTGGCACTTAAAACAGAGTGATTGTTCTTCTTGCAGCAAAACAGGAGTAAAATCCGTTGCGTGTGGACTATGGCATAAATTACATTTACTGCTTTCCTGGAACGGGCCATGCACCTCAGATATTTTGTTTAGGCCAACTTCTACCATATCGTGGCACTCGTAACATAGATTTGGAATATTGGAAATAAGTAACTTTTCTTCTGGAGATGTGTGTGGCAAATGACAATCCAGGCAATCTTCTTCGAAGGGAGGATGTACACTTTTCCTATCCTGCATCTCTTCTATTTCTTCATGACAGTTGTAACATAATTGTGGAATAGCTTTCTCTAATAAGTACTCATTTTCTGACTGGTGAGGGTTATGGCACGAAGTACACAACTTGCCTGAGTATGGGCCATGTTCCATTTTTGCCCCAACCTCTAAATCATGACAATCCAGACAGACATTACCATCTTTGGCAAGTAACAAGCTTTCATTTTCTGAACTATGCGGATTATGACAGGAAAGACATTCACCATCCTCAACCGGTGAATGAATATTTTTCATAATATTTTTTTCGTCATGACAATCATAACAAAGTGTTGGGACACTTTCATTTAAAACATACTCCGCACCCTGCGGCGAGGGATGCTCGTCCGAATCTGTATCATGACATGTTAAACAGTCGTCCTCGGAAGGCTCGTGAATAACCTCGTGGGAAAGAATGGATTCGTGGCAACCTGCAGCAAGACAACCCGTTTCGGCATTCTGGGAGGCCAAAGAAGGTATGGATGAAACTATCAGGCTAAAAAATAAAAGTTTTAATTTATACATTATTACTACTTTAAAAGCTTCGTGAAAGGGCAAAATAGCTATTGGCAAAGTTTACCTTTTCGGTTATAAAACGACGGTTAAACCATTCTATGCCAAAGGTAAAGTATACTTTTCTAAAACGGGTGTTTACTTCGCCCCTCAATGTAACCAAATCTAAATCTATTCCCCTACCAACTTGTTTACGGTACCCACCTGAAATATCAAGCTTTAAGTTATAGTTCATTTTATAAGAAATTTTACCGGAAATATCTCTAAAAAGCTGGTCTTCATTTTCATTAACTAAAAAAAAGTCTGTATTCCTACCCGTCAAGGAATATAGAAAAGAATTGCCCAATAATCCTTTTAGTGTGAAAAAAACTCCTTTGATCGATACGGCACAATATTGCTTTTAAAATTATTAATCTCGTACCCGGCCGACATAAATTCGTATTCTATTTTAGTGCCTAAAACTTTATTGGAGAGGGTTTGCAGAAGCCTTATATCTGATAACTCTACATTTTTATAATTTATATCCAACTTACGGCCATAGATTTCTAAAAAATTACTAAACAAAGATAAACTCGCTGTAAAGGCATTTTGAAAACTTTCAAATTTTTGAAAGGATTCTTGTTGTGAAAGATAATCAATGTAAACTGTTTCCCCTTGCAAAATTTGCCCGCCCGGTAGTCTCTGGATTTCTACAAAATCACCACGGCTAATAAGTACATAATCAATATTTTCCTGATAAATTTTTGCGCCGGTCTCATCAGTCACAACTACCTTTTGGATATCAACAAAAGCATTTGCAAGTAACACAACTTTTGAATCATCCAGAATTTGCTGTTCGTCTATAATTCGTAGCAAAGAATTTTGGGCCGTGCGGTTCTCCGATCTTTTTCTATAGGCATAGGTAAAGCGTAAACTACCTGTTGGAATCTTCTTTTGATATTGAACATTCCATCCAATAGTTTTGGTTTCTTCATCATAGTCATTGTGGTTTAATTTTGCCGATTCAATATAAATTTTATTATGGAGGCTTTTAAAAAGCTGGTGCTGAATATTATTAATAAAATTGGCCTGATCCGACAATAACTGCTCTTGCTTCCATTTATAATATTGATAAGTACTTTGCGCACTAAAATTCCATGGCAGTTGTATGCGCAGGTCCTCATTCGCGTTAAAACGCTTATAAACCCTGCTTCCGGTTTGGTCTAAATAAGAAATATTTGAGTTAAAGGCAGATGTATTTTCTTTATTAAACCTGATATTCTCCGTAAATTTATAATTTGAAATTTTTGTAGCGTAGGTGGGGCTTAAAGAATGCTCTCTTGTATAGGTGTTGTAGGAATAAACAAAACGCCCGGCATCGTGCGAGGTAAATCCTTCATTTATTTCAACCTGCACATCTCTAGTGTGGTCAAGATAGCGCCGTCCACTTAAAAGTTCTTTCTGATCGAGGTTTTCTGTAGAATATTGGGCCCTGAATGGCAGAATACTATTCTGAAAGGAGAGTGTCCCGCTGTACTTTTCACGATTAAACTGGACGCTAGTTGCAAACTCCCGGTTAATAAATGTTTGGCTTAGATTTGCAAAAAAACCAAGTGATATTGCTTTTTTACTAAAAAAAACTGCGCTCCCTGTAAGTTTTTTGAATGTATTGGACTCATTTCTGTCCGTAATAATTAAAAAATTATCACGACGAACACCAGGGTTATATTCAATATCCGATTCAATTATTAAAAAATTTGGGTGCCAAATAATACTCTTTGAATTTAAAAATAATTTTCCGACTATTGTTTTTGTACCATTTTCCGAGATACGGCCGGTTTTAAAGAGTGTATTGTTTTTCGTATAACGTCCTTCTACACCAAGTTCACCATTTAAAGATTGCAACTTCCACAACCCTAAAGAAAAAACAGGGCTTTGTGCAAAAGCAACCGACGAGCACAAAACCATACTTACTAAGCTATAAATACACAATAACCTAAAGGGGCTCCCAACAATAGAAAAATTAAAACGTTGTCGATATCCGGCTGACATAGATAAAACCTTGGCTCATTAAAAAAAGAATTCGTCATCTCCCCCATGCGGATCATGACAATCAATACAATTTGTCTCCTCTTCGCCTTCGTGGGCATCATTTTTTACAACATCACCCAGATCATGACAGTAAAGACAAATCTCTCTTCCTTTTCGCTTGGTTAGTTTTTCATATTTTGCACGATGGGGCTGATGGCACATTGTACAAGCACCCGAAGCAACTGGCCCGTGCAACGCTTCGTATTCATAGCGAAAATCCGTGTGACATTTATAGCACAAGTCTGGCATGCTTTCCAACAAGCTATTACTGAAATTTGAGGAATGACATTTTCCACATTGTTTTTTCTGAAAAGGCTCATGAAAAGTAAAATTGGACTTCACCATATTCCGGGTGTTGGGTATTTTATTCTTCCTGGTATTCACTGAATCTACCACTACCAGTTTTGCATCAGGATTTGGAACCCCATCAAAAAAAATAGATAAAACCTTAAATCGACTTTGCGATGAACACCCACTAAAAAACACTACAAACAACAGAATGAAGGGAATTACAATACTGTAAAATCTATATTGCTTCAATTTTATCTTTCAGTTTTTTATTATAATTACTTTTAGGGGTCAAGTAATTCGCCTTCTTTAACGCCCTTGCCTCGTATCATAAAGCTATAAAATCTAAAACCATACCTGACAAATTTAAATCAAAAACTTTATTTAGGCTCAACAAACCCGTACACCGATATTTTATCCGGCCCATACTGGTTTGTAACGAAAATTAAATGCTTTAATTTAAAAGTCGGGTGAACATATTGCTGAAAATATTTCAGGTTATCATAATCTACAATCACTTTGGCTGGTAGCCACATATTTCCATGCCCTTCATAACTTCCACCAAAAAAGAGTAATAATTTACCCTGCGAATCAAACATTTGAACATTTTCAAAACCTGCATCCACAACATAAAGCCTGGATTCTTTATCTAATGCAATCCCTTTAGGGCGGACAAATTGACCAGTACCGCGACCATAACTACCTATTGAGGAAAGATACTCTCCTCTCAGAGAAAAAACCTTTATTTTAAATGCACCAAAATCACTCACATATATTTTGTCATTTTTAATTGAAATATTTGTGGGTTGGTTTAAAAAATTATCTGCTTCCGGATTGGTACCTACATCAGGGAAGGAGCGTATATACTTAAAATCTTTATTGGAAAAAATATGCACTTGTTGCTTTTTAATATCACAAACCCAAATATTATCCTTGTATAAAACTACATCCGTTGGCCTCGTAATCATCGGCCGGCCTATACTCTTTACAAATTTTAATTGTTGATCAAATATCACAATTTCTTGCCTCGCAGCATCGGCAACATATAAATAACCATTTGGGGCAACAAAGCAATTAAGCGGTTTTTTTAACTGCCCTAGCCCGCCAGGTTGGAAATAGTTGAATGATTTTTTTTCAAGATCAATTATTACAAGACCACCTAACATCGAATCACATATATAAAGCTTTCCTTTGTGAATCCGCAAGCCATAAGGCTTAACAATCGGCCTGCCTTCATCGGCACCTAAAATCCATTCTATAAAACCAGAACGCTTACCGGTAATATCCACTGAATTGCTTATAGAAGTTAAATATTGGATTCGCGCCGTATCCGGTGGGCCAGGAAAAACAACAATATTGTCGTCATCAAGCTGTGCAAATAAAGGATTTACAATAACAACGGCCAAACAGATAGTTAAGAATGATAATTTATTTATTAAACGCATCTTTACTTTGTCCTTAGAGTAGAAATTTATAGAAATATTTTAGGAATATACTCATGTATATTAAACATTTAAAAATATATAAAAAAAAGGGACAATAAAAATATTGTCCCTTAAGAATAAATCAAATATACATTTATTTATTATGGCAGGTAAGACATAACGCACTACCTGAGTTGCTCTTTACAAGTAGTTTACTAATATTAGTTGCATCATGTACGTCATGGCAACTTGCACACTCTAAAGACCCGTTAAAAAGCATATCGCCATCAATTGTACCACCAAGACCTGAATTTGTTGTGGTAGGGTCAAAAAGCCCACCATCCAAAGAAGCTAGTGCAGCATCATAAGCAAAAGAGATAGGGTGATCGTTACTTAAGTCAGTCCCAAGGTTTTTATCACCAGTGACAAACTCTGTGCCGCCTGTTTGGCCACCAAAGTTATCTACTGCAACTGTTCCATCATGGCAGCTAAGGCAAAGTTTTGATGTACCACCTGGCTGGCCTGTTGTTGCATCCATCGTTCCACCACCTGTATAAACAGTAAAGGTCGATGTTGTTACTTCGTGGTTCCACAATGGGGCATCTGTAACTGTGGCATCCGCATTATGTGGTGTATGGCAAACCACGCACATTTCGCCCGTATTATTCCAGTTCTTCCCGGAAAAATCGTGATCCGAACCTGCCATTTGAGCATAAGAAAGACTTGCTAAAAACAATATAAAAAACAGGGAAAATAAAATCCGTTTGTTCATTATAACCTCCTAGATTAAATATGAGTACTTAGTTAATTTATGGTCAATATTAATTCATTTTTAAAAGTACTTTAAAGGACTACAACTACCGTGCCGAACTTGTGAAGTTTTTAACAAATCGATGCAAAAGCTGCTATTTGGGGTTATTTTTTT
>JAJRVW010000017.1 GCA_024277115.1 Calditrichota bacterium | reverse complement strand
ATTTCTTTCACTAATCCTATATTTTGATTTTCTCTTTTTGCCATGTTTTTTCCTTTGTTTTTTTGGTCAAACTAAATTTAGGAAGGACATGGCAATTTTTCACATATTTGCCTTTTTACACAAATTTAAGGACGCAATCAAACACAAATTTTGATTGGTCTGACTTTACAACCTTTTTGATGAAATTAATATATTTTTTGTAATGATTGGGTTGGATTAATTTGGAATTAAATTCTACCATTCTTCTAAAATAAAAAATGCCATTCTCAATTTTATATGATGTTTTAAATTTTGCGAAATCTGTTAAAAGCTGCGCCTGCTTAGGGGCAAGTTCTAATTTATAACCCAGCGGTAATCGGATGGCGACGGAATCGACATCTTTGTAAGGATATTTTAAATAAATTGGAAACTCCCTTGTTTTTTCCTCTGGGATATCTGTTTTAAGTGCGCGATTAAATACAACCGGATTAAAAAAGATTCTCTTGCCAACTATTTTCCCAAATAATTTAAATTTTCCTTTAACTTCAATTTTATATGGGTTTTGCGCAAGCGCTGTTTCTTCGACTGTATGTGAGGCAATGGTTAACCCGGGGATATATTTTGTAAGTTGTTCAGTGATTATTTGTTTTACTCTACTCGGTTTGTTAAACCCAAATAAAATTCGATAAAAGTTTTTTTGGTTTCCTGTGGTCATAATTGTGCTTGTAAATGAGAGGTTTCCTCTTCTATCGAGTGTTCCGCCCAAGGTGGAATGCCACATGTTTTCTGTGGCTGTTTTTTGTGGGACTTTAATTAGTTCGCCACCGTTTTCTTTTACAACAAGCGCATGTGTTCCCTCGATATTATACGGTATGTCTTCCATGTCTATAAAATCAGCGGTACACTCCAGCCAAAGCGTATCTTTTTTTAGTGGTACAAAAGCGATGCAGTGGTTGAATTGATTTGACGGGAAATCGGCATTTACAACACCGCTCTCTCTTTGTCGTGCAAGTGCCGGGTATGCTTTGATCCCTGCAATATCCAATATGGAAATCATGAGAGTTGACAAATCTTTACAATCGCCATAACGGTTTTTAAGAATTTCATCGGCCGGGTGCGGTTGCCATCCACCAATTCCCAGAAAGATTGCAATATACCGGGTTTTTTCCTGCATATATTTGTAAAGGGTGCGGATTATTTCCTTCTTGTCCTCTTTGCTGCTGATAAGTTTTCCAATTTCATTTTTTGTTTCGTCCGACAAATAATATTTATTTTCAGCCAGTAATTTGTACCAACTTGCAATGGCGTCCCAGCTTGAAAAAGGCCCTTCATAATCCTCTAATTCAAATCTATCGGGAGAAAACAAAAGTGCATTTTGGATCAAATTTTCCGGCGGGATATTATTTTCACTTTTTATCGGTGGCAGGTTGGCAGTTTGCCAGGTAATGATGGAATCGCCATTCGTTTTTGCCCGGGAGGGATTAAGGTTTAGCCCGATGCTTTTTGTGTGGTATTTTATATCATCTTTAAGGATGAGTTTATACGTCGAAGAGGCAACAGGGATCGTACTTTGCGGATACCAGCTGCGCCAGAAAAAAAGGCTTTCATATTCATATTGGTAGGAATACTCAATGATATAAGGGTAGGTGTGATGGGTAAGGCTAAACCATTTGTAGGTCTCGTCGGAATAAAGTTGATAGCCCGGTGTAAAGTTTAAATGTTCAATTTCATCTTCCTGCAGTTCCTTTATAATAGTGCCTGCCGTATCTGTGATGGTCGCTTTTATTTCACTAACTTCGCTGAATGCGGATTCGCTAAGCCGCACGCTGCAAAAACTTCCCCCATATGTATTATTTATGAGAATACGCCTTTTGATATAAACTTCCATTTCGTCAAGATCTTCAACCGTAACTATGTTTTTATCAGATAAAATGACGGCATCGGCGTTGGCGCATAGGCTATCAAACTTTGCATTGTTAACAAGTGTATCAATTTGCGAGGCAGCAGAGAGGTTAATAATCCAAATGGATATAAGAAAGAAAAGCGTTCTCATAAGCCCTCTTTTTTAATGAATAAAATCCAGTATTTTATTTTGCCATTTTTTCCAAGACAATTATATCCTGATCGGATTCGTAGATGGAATTAAAAATATCACGTAGTTTTTTATATTCGGATGTGCCAAAATGCGTTCGTTTTCTTGAAAAATTTCTTACGCACTCTAATTTATTTCCGGTCGAAAAAAATAGTTTTGAAAAAGATAACTTCTTCATCAGAGCTTTTTTTGTTTCAGGCTTGTCAGTGATTTTATACGATGCGGGAAATTCAATATTTATTGTTTCTCTTGTATCATGTTTATACGAAAAATCTACAGGAAAATCCCTTTCCTCTTTTTCTAAAGAATTTGAATCCCATTTAGTGATGAACGGAGGTGTAAAATAAATGAGATTGCCAATGATTGTGGAATAATCAGGTAGTTTATATTTTATTGTTAAATGTAATGGTTTGTCAATTGAATCAAAATTTGAGTAGTAAAAAGTATCCAGCTCTGCTGTTTGATTAGAGTTTGAAATCCTATCTTGGATCAGCGACTCTAAATCCTTATTCTCATGGATTTCTTCGCGTTCGTTCAGTGCGCGGTATCCTCTAAAAATTATATTACTTTCAATATGAATACTACCTGTTGTATCCAGTAGTGCATTTGTAATAATTTTTGTCCTGTTTTTGGAAATAAGCGGCACAATATTTATCAGGAATCCATTTTTCTTTTTTATATGGAGCCCAACATCTACTTTTGTGCTGGGTGTAAGGAAACCAAATTGTGCAAATTGATTGCTGGCATCTAAAAAATATTTTCTACTTCTTATAGTTAAATAGACGATCATACGGTTAAATTGGCTAATTCGTGTCAGGTTCACAAAAATAGAGCCATGTTCTTTCGTACTAATCAATAAAGGTTCTGCTTTTAATCCGGCCTTATTTAGCATATTGATTAATAATAAATTTTTGTCGCTTGGGCTCCCTTTTTTATCGCTAAAAGTAGTTTAAGGGGTTTGTACGGGAATCCATAAATTATTTTCTTCGGTTTCAATTTCTGACCTGACAAAGTTAAATATCTTTTTTGCCTTATCGAGTGGTTTTGATTCTGTTGAGTCAAATCTGACTGTTAGGGAATCTTGCTTACCGGTACCAGAACTTAATGTATCAAGAAGTGGTGAATAAAACTTTGAGATTTCTTCCCATGGCCTCTTAAAGGATAGCTTTATATAGCTGTTTTGGTATGAAACCAATTGGAAAAGGGCAAGCGCGAAATAATCCTCAAAAGCGGTCATAAACGGTTCCTCTTTTAAGGGCATTATGTCTCTTCCCGTCCAGGAGTATTTGATTACATTGTTGCTTAGGCTCCTGATATCATAAACCTTTTTGTTTGACTTCGTCAAATTGATATTTGTACCGTTATTAATAATAATCGCATATCTAAAGCCCGTGGGAATTAGTACACTGACCTCACTTAACCGGGTAAATTCTGTCGATTGAAAATACCATGGCTTTAGGCTGAATAAACCCTCTGAAAAAAGTGAATATTTATATTCAATAACAGAACCAACCTCTACACCGGGGATGGCAAATTTTGTCATCCGTATTGATTTTATATTTTCCTCAAATATATTATCGTCGTCCAACTCAAATATTTGTCCATTGGGCAAAACAGAATGGGCTTCAATATCTTCAATTTCTTCAGGGTCGATATAGGGAATATTAATGTCTGCCCAACTTTTGCCGGCCTCTGTTAGTATTTTTATTCTTGTGTGGTGCTCAATCTCCAAACCGAATCTTTTTGTTATAATTATGTTTGCTTTATCAAATAATATCACCACATCGGCATCCGGGTCTTCTTCAACAGATGTCATCTGAAGCTCCTCTTCACTTATTTCACCAAATTCCTGGCAATAAAGGTGCGCTGAAAGGAGGATAAAAAGAGTCAGTAGAAAATGGGGAATACTTCGCATAATCCGTACCGGTTATATGAAAAAGTTTTACGACAAGATGTTTCATGGTTAATACAGGATCAAAATCTGATACTGGTTTAAAGATGGATTAAAGAAATGGATAAATACTGACTTAACAAAGTTTATCTCTTTTTAAACACAAATTTTGATTGGTCTGACTTTACGACTTTGGTAATAAAATCAACATATTTATCATAAAATTCAGGTTGAATCAGATTCTTAGAATATTCGATATAGCGCTTGAAATAAAAAAAGCCATTTTTAACCTCGAACTGTGTTTTATATTTAGCAAAGGGTGTATTTAATGTAATAGCCTCCGGCGCTGATTCTAATTTGTAACCTCTGGGGATTTTAATGGCCAGGGAATCTGAATCTACATAAGGATAGAGAAGTTTAATGGGGAAGGTGCGTGTTTTTGCCTGCGGGATATCGTCTCTTGTTTCCCGGTTAAATATATTCGGATTGAAAAAAATCCGATTTGCCGCGGATTTGCCAAAGCGTAAATATTTTCCCTCTGCTTCTATTCGATATGGCTCATGTTCTGATTTAACCTCTGTAATGGCATAGTCGTTAATTTTTACAATATTTATATACTTATTATGTTGGGCAAGAACAGCTTCCTTCTCAATAGTTGATTTGTTATAACCAATGAACTGTAGTAGATAGTTTTTCCGGTTGCCCGTCAAATCGGCTATACTCTTAAATGTAAGCCCACCCCTTTTATCTAATTTCCCTTCTATGAGAGATCGCCATTTATTTGATTGTGCATTCTTTTGGGGTGTACGAATAAGTTCTCCCCCATTTCCCTTAACAACCAGCACATTAATTCCCTCAATACTATGGGGCATATCATCCGGGTCAATAAAATCTGCAGTACATTCCAGCCAAACCGTATCTTGCGCCAGCGGCACAAAAGCAATGCAATGGTTAAATTGGTTGGAAGGAAAATCAGCGTCTACCATTCCGGCGTCACGGGTTAATGCCAAAGCCGGGTACGCTTTTATATTTGCCACTTCCAGCATGGAAATCATCAGGGTCGACAGGTCTTTACAATCGCCATAGCGGTTTGTATAGCTGGATTCGGCAGAGTGCGGTTGCCATCCGCCAATCCCAAGATAGATGGCAACATAGCGGGTTTTATCTTGCATGTATTTGTACAGCGTTTTTATAATTTCTTTTTCGTCTGATATGCCTGAAACAAGCTGGCTTATTCCTTTTTGGGTTTCTTCGGGGAGTTCGTACCTGTCTTTGGCGAGCTCGCCATACCATTTGGCAATGGCATTCCAATCCGAAAATGAGCCTTGTGAATCACCTAACTCGAAATCAACCGGGGCAAATAATACCGCATTTTGAACTTGAGATTCCGCTGGGCTCCAGGGTTCCTTTTTCAGGGGTGGGATATTTCGTGCACTCCAGATAATAACAGAATCACTCTTCACTTTTATTCTTTTGGGTTTTACGTTCAAGCCAATTGTCTTTGTTTTATAGCGAATGTCTGTGTCACAGATAAGTTTGTAGGAGGATGAAACAACAGGAATATTATTCTGCGGACGCCAATCGGGCCAAAAAAATAAAGACTCGTATTCGATTTTGTAGGAGTACTCGATTATAAAGGGAAAAGATTTTGAGGTGAGCTCAAAGTACTGTTTTGTTTTGTCCTCATATAATGCATAGCCGGGCGTGTATGCAGATTCTTCGATATCATCATCGTCCAGTTCTTTTATGATCTTGCCATTTGTATCTGTTAAATGTGCTTAGATATCAGTAATTTCTTTTAGATTTGATCCCCAAAAGTTGAGCCTGCAATATTTTAATGCATGCTTGTTTTTTATTAGCACCCGTTTTTTATGAAATAACTCCGCATCGGTTTGGCTGTTTACGGTAAAAACAATTTTGTCCATAAGTACAACAGCATCGGCCTCTTTTTTTAATGAATCTAATTTAGTATCTGAGACAAGCTCTTGCGGTATTACAAAGCCAAAAACATTAACGGATAAAATAAAAACAAATAAGATCAAAACCTTCATATAATTCCACGCCTTTTTTCGATAAACATTCATGTTATATTTTTGAAAAGACAACAATATCTTGGTCGGAATCGACGATTACATCAAACACGCTTCTTAAAACCTGATATTCATTCACCCCGAACCGTGTACGTTTACGCGAATAGTTTCTTTTGCACTCCAGCTTATTTGTTGTGCCAAAAAATATTTTTGAAAAATTTAATTTTTTCATGCGCGCTTTTTTGGACTTTGGTTTTTCTGCAATCACATAATTTTCAGGAAGAGTTAAATTATATGTTTCCCGGGTGTCATAAGCATACGAGTAATCTACGGGAAAATCCCTTTTCTCTTTTTCGTATGGGTTTTCGGTTAACATAGTTATAAAAGGCGGGGTAAAGTAGATAGAACCATTAAGTTCTTCTGTGTATGCTGGTAATTTGTATTTAATGTTTAATTCAATAGGAGCGTCTAAAGAATCAATCCCGGAATAATAAAAAGTATCAATATCTGCTTCTACACTAAAGTCACTCAGTTTATCATCAATAATATCCGAAATATCTTTCTTTTTGTTAATCTGTTTCCGTTCAGACAGCGCCCTGAACCCTCTATATGTTATCTGGGTTTCGGCTGAAATCGTACCATCTTCACCAAGGGTTGCATTGGTGATAATTTCTGTTTTATTCTTTACTTTAAGAGGTTTGATCTTAATTATTTTTCCTGATTCTTCTTTCATAAGAAAACCAAAACCCACTTTTGTCTCTGGCGTTAAACACCCAAATGAGCAGAATTTATCACTTGTATCTAAAAAGTACTTTTCCTTGCCTATGGTTACATAAGCAATCGTCCTGTTAAATTGCTGGGTTTGTACCCAATCCCTAAAGAGTTTTCCATGTGATTTTGTGCTAATTAACAGAGGTTCTGCCTTTATACCAAGATGGTTGAGCAGGTTTAGGAACAGAACATTTTTTTCACTGGCGTTTCCCTTTTTCTCTTCAAATACGGTCTCGGGGTCTTCGCTGGGATACCAGCCTCCGCCATCTTCAGTTTTAATTTCGGAACGTACATACTCAAACACTTTTTTTGTTTTAAGGAGGGGATCGCTAATTTCTTTAATTTGGCTTTCAATAAAATCGAGTTGGTCGCCACCTGCCGCAATATTGGATTCAAAAACTTCGTAGCGGTGCTTTGCGATGTCGTCCCATGATTTAGCATAGGTTTTGTTAAAATACTCATTTTTAAAAGAGACTAATTGAAACAGGATTTGGGCATAATAATCATGAAAGGCATTCATATAGGGCTCCTTACGGATGGCCGGCAAATTTCTTCCTGTCCATACAAACTGGGTTACTTTCTTCCCTGCTCGATAAGGGTTCCAGACTTCTTCCTTAGATTTTTTTATATCATGTGGATACCAATTTTTTTGTAAGGCACTGTAATCAAAACCGGGTGGGAGTAACACTTTTATTTCACTCAATTTTGTATATTCCGAGGCCTGGAAATACCATGGATCTAAATTTGAGATATAATCAGAAAAAACAGTGTATTGATATTCAATGACCGAGCCAACTTCAACACCGGGGATGGCAAACTTTTTATATTTATAATTTCTGATTTTTTCATTAAATATATCGTCATCGTCAAGTTCAGATTCATCACCATTGGGAAGATAAGATGCTGCCTCCAATCCCATAATTTTATTTTTGTAATAATAAGGGATTGATATGTCTGCCCATTCTTTGCCTGCCTCGGTAAGTATTTTTATCCGAGTATGCCGGATTATTTCTAATGTAAAATCCGGTGTAATATTTATCTGGCTTTTGTTAAATAAAATTACTGCGTCCGCATCAGGGTCTTCTTCGATAGAAGTCATTTGCAGTTCTTCATCACTTATTTCACCAAAATCCTGCGAGAAAAGATTAATGGAAAACAGAAATATAAAAACTATAATAAAAAAATTAGAAATAATTCGCATAGTAATGGCCTGTTAGTTGTAGGGTAGTTTGAAAAGGTATGTATCGTGCCCACAATATACTAAAAAATACTGCCATAATAAAAATAAAAATGGTTAGGGATAAAATGTGCCGGTGAGAAGGAGGTAGCTGAAAAGTTTTAAAGTATTTTAAAAGTTATAAGACACAGAGTGATTTTATATCATCTGCGTCTTAATATAAGGTTTTGATTAAAACAATCTGTTGGCTAAGCTGGGTAAGCTCGATTCGACCGAGTTATCGGTATTAATTTTATCAAACGGGATGGCATATTCCTGTCCGGCACGAACGGCAGGCATCATACGTGTTTCGCCATCGCCAATCATATCGCATAGTTTTCGCGCAAAACGCAGGGCAAGTGTAATATCCATATTATTGGGCAGGGCACCACGGATGTCACGCGAAAACCCCTCACAAATAACACGCTGGTTTGTATCCAGTCCGGCCTTGATAAGCTGGTCATAAAAATATTCTGCCGCATTGCCCAAATAACCTTCTTCATTACGGATGTTTTCTTTATAACCCTCGGCAACAACGATAACCGTTTCAGTACGCGGGTTAATCATTTTCGCAATTTTACTGATATTATAATTTGAGTTGGGCAGCACCGCTAAATGTGCGCCGGCCCCCAGGCAAGAATGCAAGGCATGATAACCGCCACGGGCACCCATCATTTCGATAATGTAGCAGCGTTTATGGGTGCGCGCATCGGCCATATAACCCCGGATTTTCTCGGCGCCCACTTCCACGCCGGTAAACTCGCCAATGCATGAAGTGCCCCAAATATCACTATCAATTGTTACGGGCACAAAAAAGGTTTGGATGCCTTCGGGTAAAAGTTGGCTGATGGCGTTCATACCTGCAAAAGTGCCATTGCCACCAATGCCGACAATCGTTTTTACCTTTCGTCCTACGATATTTTCTACGGCTATTTTTTGATTTTCAGGATGTTTAAAATCCGGGTAACGTTCACTGCGGAAATCAGCGCCACGGGCTGTACGCAATGGCGGGGCAAATTCTACGCCACGGATATGTTCCATTTTACGAAAACGGGTAAAATCATATATAAGGCAGCGGTAATCGGATGTTGAATTTGAAACAAGCGAGCGGAAACCATCGGCAGCGATAAAAACTTTGCGGCCCACTTTTTCGAGATATTCGGTAATATAAGCTGTTACAGGATTATAGCCCGGTGCGCAACCTCCATCTTGGATAAGCAGGACATCCATCTCGTCATAAAGGGTTTCGCCTTCGCGCAGGTACGAGGTAATCAGCTCGGAAAAGCCACGGTAAATTTTCATTAAAGTCGAGGCCGACAGCGTCGTCCCTTCTTCAATTTGGGATTTTTCCAGCACAAGTAACATGCCATCGGTTTTGGCTTTTACCGTTCCGGTTCGCGGGCGTTCATCAATCAGGGCGATTTCGCCAAAGAGTTCGCCTTTGTTAAGCACTTTTAAAACATGGCCATATTTTTCCAGGACAAACATGCCATCCAGGCAAATATAAACAGCTGTGCCGATTTGGCCTTCGGAGAAAATTGTTTCGCCTTTTTCGTATTTAAAGCGTTTTGAGGACGAGATAAATTCTTTTAGCTCGTTGTCGCCAAGGTGGCGCAATGTGCGTACACTTTTTAAAATGCGTATTAAATGCAAGTCTTCATTATTGGTAGGTAGTTCTTTTGGCATTTAGTGCTCCTTAACTTTTGTGGCCTAAATGTAAGGAATTTGAATTAGATGCAAAATTTTTATTAATCAAATTTTATGGTTGATTTTAAAACAGATAGGAATTAAACTTATCTCAATACATAAAACTTTCAGTCTTCCGGGATAAACAAAATGAAAACATTCATATTCGTACAGTTTTTTTTATTCTTAAACATCCTCGTAGCACAAGAACACAAACATGAAATAAAGGTTTCTGTTAGCGGCGCAACCTCGTCCCAATTGCGCGCTTATAAAGATGTGTATAAAAACTCGGATAAGTATGATTATGAACAGGATGCGCCAACTCAGTTCAATATAAATTATGACTATTATTACAGAGATGACAGAAGTTATGGCCTCTATTTTGGTTATGACCGCGATGGTGAACATATCATGGCAGGAACGCATGATGTTGGGACTCTGCTTAAACAGGAATACATTCTCGCTGCCGAGTGGAGTTTCCGTTATGTAGATTGGGGCTGGTTACAAACTTATGCCGGTTTCGGGCTGGGAATCGTGTATATAGATGCGCAGGTCCGTAGTGATTTTGGATTGTCCCTCAAAGGCAGTACCAGCTTTGCCCCCGCGTATTATTTAAAACTGATCGAGATGAAAATAGGGCATCGGCTTTACCTGAATACAGCTTTTGGCGTGGGATATAAGGGCCTGATTAATTTGGGGCTTTCCTTCCGTATATAAGCTGAAGGCTACAACACTTTTAAACAAGCAGGTGAAGCGACTGTTTTTGTATTTTGGATTAGTTTTAAGCTACCGCCTTTTCCAATCTTAAAAGAAACAATATTTTTACTTTTTTGGTTGGCCACCAGGATAAATTTTCCGTGCGGGTCGATCATGAAATTCCGTGGCCAATCGCCATTAACCGGTTCTGTCCCTAAAAATTCCAGTGTTCCCTTTTTTTTGTCAACCTTAAAAATAGCCAGGCTGTTGTGCCCGCGGTTTGTGGCGTACAGGTAATCTCCCGATGGCGCGAAATGAATATCGGCAGGATAGTTTTTACCTGAAAAATCTTTGGGAATGGTTCCAATAATTTGTAGACGGTTTTGTGTACTTAAATTAAAAATTTCGATGGTGCTGTTATGTTCATTTAAAATATAAATATATCGGCCATTGGCGCTAAACTCAAAATGACGCGGCCCGGCGCCGTTTGTTAACTGAATCGATTTTTGCGAGAAAGAAAGCTGACCCGTTTTTTTATCAAAACCGTAAAAATAGATTTTGTCATTGCCCAAATCGCTGGCAAAGGCCATGGTGTTTTGCGTGTTAAGTTGTATCGAGTGCATGTGCGGCATATTAGGGGCCATTATTTTAAGCCCCTCTTTATCCTGATTAAATATGGATACCGGCTTTCCTATCTGCCCGTTATCTGTCATAAATGTTGCTACTTTCCCGCCCAAATAATTACTGACCAGTAAAATTTTTCCATCCAGTGAGGTTGTTATATAACAGGGTGCGCCGCCCTGCGAAGACATATTATTTATAAAAGTAAGGCCACCTGTTTTTTGATTAATTTTATAGGCGCTGATATAGCCGTCCTTCTTATCAGTGAAATCGGTGATTTCATTGGCAGTATATAAAAATTCTTTGTCCGGCGAAATGGCAAGGTATGAAGCGTTTTCTATATTTTTCTGGATGCTTTTAAATGTCAATAACCCGGTTTGGTCTACTTCATAAACTTCTATGCCCTGCGTACTGTCCCCGGTATAAGTGCCGACAAAAAGGATGTGGTTTTCATTGGTAGGTCGCATCGGGTAGTCCTCACAAAAAAGTTGGTTGATGAAAAGGAAGAATAAGATAAAAAAAGGGATTGAAAGAGTTTTCATGACTGTCCTGTTGGGTTTGTTTGGTTAAAAGTAGGGTCGAGCGATTTTGATGGCAAATAATTTTATATGGCCAACTGGCTTTTGTTGCATAATGCTGAAAATTGCATTATTATAAATAAAAATTCAATCAGGAGGGCGGGTGGCAACTCTACAAATAAGGGATTTACCGGATTATATTTACAACCGGCTTAAAGAAGATGCACGGAGGGAGCGTCGCAGCTTATCCCAGCAAACAGCATATATACTTGGAAAAGGGCTTAATTTAGGCTTAAGCAATCAGCAAAAACGGATAAAAGTTTTAAAGTCCCTCGAAATGCTGGCAGAGCAAACTAATTCCTTGGATTTAAGCGATCCCCTTTTAATGATTAAAGCAGACCGGAAAAGATGATAGTAGTTATTGATGCAAGCGCTGCCATAGAAATTGCCTTGAACAGGCCGAAGGCTTCTCTTTTTAAATTGCCGCTAACAAAAGCAGAAGCAGTAATCGCACCGGATTTATTTATCGCTGAAGTGACAAATGTTTTTTGGAAGTACCACACTTTTGAGGACTTACCAATTTCTCTTTGTGAGGGATTAATAGAAAATGCCATTGCATTGGTAGACGATTTGACCAATTCAAAAAATCTTTATGCCGAGGCCTTCTCCCTGGCCTGTCAATCCAATCATTCTGTTTATGACATGCTTTATCTGGTGCTGGCCCGTCGTCATAACGCTTTTTTAATGACAAACGATAAGCGTCTTAAAAAATTGGCAAGCCAAAACGGTATAAAAATTTAACCTGCTAATCCTGAAATATAGTTTTTTTTGGACTGCATTGACTGTGTCAATGTGTGTTAAAACAAATCGACACAGTCGATTCATTCCAAAAATCCTGTTTAAAATTTAACCGTTGTGCGAATTAGAATAGCATATTTGTTGATAATAGTTGTAAAATTTTAAAAGCAGGTCGTTCCTATGGAACTTTTACTAACATAGAAATTCATTTTTTCTACAAATAGACCATTCCTATTGGAATTTTTTATTTCGTCCTGTAAGGACGTTCTATTTGTAGAACAAAAATCGCAATAGTTTTCAAGAAGCTCCATCGGAGCGGCCTATTGTAAAAATTTAGTTGGAATTATTTTGTTTCTATTTTTTCTAATTCGCACAACGGGTTAAAATTTATAATTTAGGTTCTAAAAAGAAAACTTTGTCCGTAAAAAAAGGGCTTTACCAAAACTGCCAAATTCTGACAATAAATCCCCGTCTGCAATAAATCCAATTAAATATAAATCCAGATTTGTAATTACCGACCAACTTAGGGACGGGGCGACTATCATAGATTCATCATCCGGGTTGAAAAGGACAAAAATATCTCCGCGTAATAAAGGATGTAAATCGTAAGCCGTCTCAAAAAAAAGGGATATGTGTGCCGGCGAGAGCAATCCGGCTTTGATTGCCTGAGGGGCGTAAATTCCTGTATTTTTTGTTTTCCCAATTGAATTGTAAAGTATCTCGCTGTTGAGATAGAGCGAACTGGCAAAAGTATAATCAATCGATATTACGGCGCTTATACTTTTGACATTGGAATCGGAATAATTTGTGTTGATAAATGGAATAAAAGTACTGCCTAACTGAGAACGTGAAATTTTATCACTCATTTTAAACTCGCCACGAAAACCCGCGCCCCGGATGTCCCCGGCAAAGGCGGCTGCCAAAACAGGCCTGTCATACTGCCAGGCGCCGATCAGATAAAAATCATAATCCCAATTATTAAAAAGCCATAGTAGGGCAGCAGAGCGTTCATACCGATCCGGGGATGGTTTTATAACCAACTCCAACCGCCCATCCACATCTGTAAAATATTGGATGCGCACAGCATCTGAACCGGGTTTTTCCTCATAATCAAAATCAAGGATAGATTGCGGGTTAAACAGGTCGGTGATATTCCAGACAAAACTTGTGCCCCAGGCGATGCGTTGGCGGCCCAATGTAAATTGCCAGTCACCGAAATTATAATCTAAAAATAATCGATCAATTTGGCCGTAAGCCAGGCTTGATTTTTTATCCCGGAAAACGGATCCCAAATTAGTGTATGGATAGTTGGTGACCACCGTTTGTTCTGTTAAAAATTGGTTTTCCACCAAACCGCCATAAAAACCACGCAAGCGCAGCTCAAGCCCGGCAGTCAAATTTTCCGTGGCATACCAGCGATTGTTCAACCGAAGGTGAATTTGATGATCGGTCAACGTATTCTTTGAGAGAAGGTCATTTTCCGTTGAAGAAAAAAGATATTTGGCGTATCCATAGGTTTCCCAGTTATCCTGCGCTAAGGCCGAACACGTCCAAAAAAAAGTTGACAAGATTATTTGAATAAAGATAAGTTTTTCCAATTTCCAATTTCCAATTTCCAATTTCCAATTTCCAATTTCCAATTTCCAATTTCCAATTTCCAATTTCCAATTTCCAATTTCCAATTATTTAACCCTTCCATCCTCAAGTGTAATAACCCGCCGGGCCCTTTTAATTACCCGCGCGTCATGTGTGGAGAAAATAAAAGTCATGCCATGTTTTTCGTTCATGGCTTCCATCATGTCCAACAAGGCCTCGGCCGATTCAGAATCCAGATTGGCAGTTGGTTCATCGGCCAAAACAAATGCCGGGTGCGAGGCCAGGGCACGGGCGACGGCCACACGTTGCTGTTGCCCGCCGGAGAGCTGCGACGGCCGGCTCTCCATACGCTCGCCCAGGCCCACGTCTTGCAAAAGGAGTTCGGCTTTTTGTTTGCGTTCTTTTTTGGGGATATTTTGCAAGAGCATGATAAATTCTACATTCTCTAGCGCAGTTAAAACCGGAATAAGGTTGTAGGCCTGAAAAACAAACCCAATATTATTTAAACGGAAATCAACCAACTTCCCAGCCGGCATCGAGGTAATTTCTTTATTATCAATGATCACCTGCCCCGATGTGGGCTTATCCAGTCCACCCAAAATATTTAACAAGGTAGTTTTACCCGATCCCGATGGTCCGACAATCGAAGTAAATTCTTTTTGTTCGATGCTTAGGTTTACATCACGCAGGGCATGAACGGGAACAACCGTTGTATTGTATGTTTTGGTAATGTTTTTTAATTCTATGAGCGCCATTATTTCCTCACGAAATTTTTGTGTTAAAATTTTTTTCTTGCCCTGTATTTAAAAAGCGTGCATTCTTTTCGATCTTTTCCCGATAAAGAACACTCAATAATCTTCCAATCTTAATACGTCCTGATCGCCTCGGCCGGAACAAGATGCGTCGCCTTCCATGCCGGTAAAATGGCGGCAAAATTAGCGGCCACAAAAATCATCAGTGTTAAGCCGATATACATGGGCGCCGGTAAAAAAGGGTAGAGCATCGTACCCGAACCAAAATTTTCCAATCCATGGGCAAAGGCCGAAAGATCAATCCCTGTCTCATTAAAATAGTCAATTGTTATATTGCCTAAAACCATGCCTAAAATTCCGCCGGTTAAAGAGAGCATGATGGTCTCGGAAAGGATCATTATAAAAATCCGGGATTTTTTCATACCCACGGCAGTTAAAATGCCCAGCTCGCGGATACGTTCCATCACCGACATCAGCATATTATTTGTGATGCCAAACAGCAGGGCAAACAGGATGATTGAAACAAACAGATAAGTAAATACTTCCATCGATGATGAGATAAAGGCCAGTTCGGGCGCCAGGTTTTTCCAGCTTTCTATTTTTAAACCGGGTAGTAAAGCGGCCAAATTATTTTCCACTTTGTTTACAAAATCAGGCGATTTTACACGGATGGCAATCTCATGTATCATCGGTTTTTTAATCTGTAAGGCACGCATCAAATCTTTTTGTTTTAAAAAAACCGTCGATTCATCAAAAGTTGTGGATTCGGTTTTAAAGATGCCGGTAATGCGGCATGCCAGATAAATTATCTCACCCTTTTTGTCTTGAAAAGTTAGAATTATTTTAGAACGCATTTTCAGGTTAAGGCGCGCGGCCAGTTTTTTCCCGACGAGGATCTGGTTCTTTCTTTTTGATTCTAAAAAGCCGCCTTCTACCACTTTTTTGTTCAGGCCAATCACCTTTTTTTCTTTGGCCGGATCGATCCCGGTAATTTGCACACCAAAGGATGAAGCTGCCGAAGCGGCCATCCCTTCGATAATTGTCCGTTCCGAAAAAGCAAGGATAGAATCTTGCGCCCCAATAATTTTTCGAAGCGCTTCCAGGTTTTTCAGGTCATAACCAATTTGCCTGTCATCCTGAAACTTTTTTGTATGGATTTGAATATGGCCAAGATAGCGTTCTATGGCCGAATTTACCATGGATTAGGCCATGCCCATCATGGTTGCACCGGAGAAAAGCCCAGCCCATAATCCCAACAAGATCGCAAAAATTATTACCGTGCTGCGTTTTTTATTACGCCAGATATTTTTCCAGGCCAACTGAAGTAACATGGATTTTCCCTAACAAATTAAATATAATTTTTTTTATGACCAGGGCGTAGAGACGCGATTTATCGCGTCTCTACCGTGATTGTGTTGCCATAACCCGTTATTTACGCATGGCCGATACAACATTCAGTTTACTTATAAAAAACAGCGGATAGAATGCACAAATCAACGCAATAATAAATACAATTATTGATTGCGAGAGATAAATTGTCGGATCGACGCTAAAAGTCATTATGGGCTCAATCCCCAGGCTTACCCAGGCCTTGGCGGAGTCGCCGCTTAGCACAATGGGGTTACTTTTATAATAATAGGTGATTGGGATGCTTGAGAGGACCCCGGCAATTACCCCAATAAATGAAACCATAAAACTTTCAAGGATGGAGACAAAAATCAGTTTATTTTTTTTCATCCCAATGCCGTTTAAAATACCAAATTCCTTCTCACGCTCGGCTGTCATCATCATAATGGTCCCAAAAATCCCAAAGGCGATAACCATGTATAAAATCCCAACCATTATCAGGCCGCCGGCATTGTCTACCTGTATGCTTTGCACCAGCTCGGGCATCATTTCGTCCCAGGTCATCACAGTGCTTTTTTTGTTGATCAATGTATGCACAGCCGTATCGGTTTGGGCCAAATGGGCAATATTATCAATCATGATAGAGAGGGAAGTTATAAGCCCCGGCGCGGCATAAATAAACTGTGCGTTTTTTAATTCCAAAAAAGCCAGTTGATTATTCATTTGGGGCAAAGGCAGTTTTACAATGCCATGCACTGTCAGCGCAGCGGCGGCAATGTGCCCGTGATAACCGGAACCGTAAAGAATCAGGGAATCGCCAATCCCGATTTTCATCCTCCGGGCCAACCCTTCGGCCAACAACATGCCTGTATCGGAATTTGTAAGGAATGCGCCTGAAACAAGCCGTTCTTTTAAGCCGGTCATGGCTTCTTCTTTTTGTGGATCGATGCCAACCACAGCCGCCACTTTTGTGATGCTGTCGCGGGAGAGCAGGGCAAATGTTTCCAGCCTTGGGGTGATTGAGGTGATGTGCGGCAGCCCGGCAAGCGAATCTAAAAAAGCAGGGGATAGTTTGATGCTTTTGTCGAGGGAACGGTTTTACCAAAAGCCTTTGCCCTGGATTTGCAGGTAGCCGGTTTGCATTTTTGCCGATGAATGGATCATGTAACTGTATGACCCAAGTTGGGCCGAACGCATAATAACGGCAAGAATGACGGCAAAATATACCGAGGCCGAAACGATCAGGGTCCGTTTTTTGTTACGCCAGATATTTTTCCAGGCAAGTTTGAGAAGCATGGCATATCCTTAAGGTAGAGACGTAATAAATCGCATCTCTACTGTTTTTCTATCTAACCCGTTTCATGTTTTACTGCGAAAAGAAACGTGGATTTATTTTTTTGTTGAATTCAACTTCCAGGTATTCCATAATTGTCCTTTGGCCGGGCTCATCATTTGGGATCATTTCCCAAAATGTTGGGATTATCCGTCCGCCCATTTTTTTTACTTTGCTGCCCTTCATGGTTTTAACGAGATAACCGTCCTCGTCAAAATGGTCCATTTTTAACTGGAGGTACCCTTCTTTAGAAACCCACATGATGATTTTTCCCCACACAACCCCTGCATCCGGCTTTGGGGTCAGCTGAATTTTATAGCAGAGGTACCCTTCAAATTCTTCTTCACCGATAATGCTGTGTTCATAGTCTTCAACGATGGATGATTGGCGCACAAGATCGTCGTTTGTAAAATCCGAACCCATCCAGGATTGCAGCATCATTGAAGGAGGAATTTTAATCGTTTTTTGCACCGTTGGGATATAATTCCAGACCTCCTGTTTTCTTTTAAGCGTTACAGTGCCTTTATCCCGCGCCGGCGCTGTAATTATTAAAAGGGAATAGTCTGGTTCGATCGACCATATTTTCAGGGTCATCTCGCGTGACCAGTCGGGTTTAATAATTTTCATTCGGAGTACGGCAAAGCTACTTTTTGCACGCATGACCTCATTCGATTTTTGAACAATGTCACGCGCTGTTTCCTGGGCAGAGAGATGCAGGGTATTTAATAAGAAAATCAAAAAAACAGTTTTCAAATAATTTGAGTTCATTTTGTGCCCCCTAAAATGGTATCTTCTTTTTTGCATAAAAGGCCGGCCAGCAGTGTTTCGGTAAAGGTGTCTTTAACATTTTTAATATTGATAATATTGGGCTCCATGATGATTTGTAAAAAGAGGCCATCGAGCGCGGCAATTGTGATGGCTGCAAAAGCTGTTGGGTCTACGGCTTTAAATATCCCTTTTTCAATCCCCTCGCGCACTATCTGAGAAATCATCGTTCTGTACTGTTCGTAAATTTGTTTAAGGTTGATTGTATTTAATACTTCTTCATTCTTTGTACGGATACCTTCTGCCCAAAAATCCATCATCACTCCGGCAAACTCTCCGCCGTCTTTTTCGTGGTAATCAAGAGTGATGCCAATAATTAAAATTAATTTTTGCATGGGATCTTCTGTATCTTGCAGGACATCGTTTAACATGGTATCCATATCAGAAAACATAGCATTAAATGCCTCATTGAATATTTCCTCTTTACTGCGAAAATATTCATAGATTGTTCCTTTGCCAATACCGGCTGCCTTGGCAATATCAATCATTTTGGCCTTTGCAACCCCCTTTTGGGAGAAGACTTGCATGGCCGCCTGAACGATTAGTTTTTTCTTTGCATCTTTATCAATAATTTTTGGTGACATTTTGCTCCAGTTTTACATGACCGACCGGTCGGTAATAATATATGGTAAAAATTTTCGTAAATAAAGCTTTTTTTATCTATCAATAAAAAAAATAGTAATAAAAAAATAGTAATAAAAAATAAGCATTCACAACTCTTTTAAATTTAATAGGTTAAAGGCTTAAATTCTGTGGATAATAATAAATTTTATTGAAGAATAACTAAAATTTTATTAAAAAATCTTAACTCATTTTCTTGACAAAAATCACAAAATATGTATCTTTATCAGATATTGTACATTTTTTTTGTTACATCAGGGGGAACAGAGAACCCAATCTCTGCTGTTAGGAATAACTAAAATTTCTGAAAAAATGTAACCAACGACTCAACTAACTAAGCTTTCACTAAATAATTACATCACAACAGGAGGTATATATGGGTAGAAATTCTACTGCTCAATTCGTTTTATCATTTATTTTAAGCTTGTTCCTTTTTGGAACTGCTTTTGCACAAACAGGCAAGATAGCCGGTACAGTCTCTGACGGAGACAACGGCGACGTGCTTGTGGGTGTGAACGTTGAAGTATTAAATGAATTTACAGGTGCTGCTACCGATGGTAATGGCGAATATGTTATTACAATCGGCGCAGGAACTTACACTGTGCGCATCACGAGCATTGGTTACGAGACGATTGACAAAGAAGTAACCGTAAATGCAGGTGAGACAACACATTTAGATTTTGAAACATCACAAACAATTGCCGAGTTGGCCGAGACGGTTGTAGTTATTGGTTCTCGTGCCCAAAGGCCTCGTACTGCTACTGAAACAGTTGTTCCTGTAGATGTTTTGGATATTCAGCAACTTGTGTCACAGGCGCCTCAGGTAACATTAAACGAGATTTTAAATTATGTTGCCCCGTCTTTCTCGTCTAACACACAAACAATTTCGGATGGTACTGACCATATCGATCCGGCTTCGTTACGTGGATTAGGCCCCGACCAGGTTTTGGTATTAATCAACGGTAAAAGGCGGCATACTACTTCCCTTGTTAATGTAAACGGTACTTTTGGCCGTGGTAATGTGGGTACAGATTTAAATGCAATCCCAACAGCTTCCATTAAGCGGATCGAAGTTTTACGTGATGGTGCTGCTGCACAGTACGGCTCTGATGCCATCGCTGGTGTAATCAATATTGTATTACGCGATGCGACAGATAAATTAAACGTTACGGCTAACTCAGGCGCTTATTATTCTTCTGAGTCCGAAGGAACTTCTGATGGTGAATTTAAAAACGTTTCTATGAACTATGGCTTGCCAATTGGCGAAGATGGTGGTTTTATCAATATGACCGGTTCTTATGAAGATAGAAACCCGACGAATAGAATGAAAGAGTGGGGAGGGCAGATTTTTGCCGGCTTTAACGATCCTAACTATACGGGTGATCCCGGTGATGATATAACTGAGGACGAACTTGTACGACGTGGCCAGAAAAGAAGCGATTATAATATGCGTGTTGGACAATCCGCATATAAAAGTGGTGCTGCTTTTATGAATATGGTTTTACCGACAAGCAAAACATCTGAAATGTATGCTTTTGGCGGTATAAGCTATAGAAATGGTAACTCAGCCGGTTTTTATCGTTTACCATATCAGGAAAGAACAGTAACGAGTGTTTACGAAAACGGTTTCTTGCCAGAAATAAACTCTAATATTCATGATCAGTCTTTTGCCATCGGTATTCGTGGTAAAGCAAAGGGATGGAATTTAGACCTTAGTAACACTTGGGGACGTAACAGCTTCCAATTCCAAATCGGCAATACACTTAATGCTTCTTTAGAAGACGCTACAAAAACAAGCTATAATTCTGGTGGTTTTGCTTTTACTCAAAATACAGCCAATTTTGATGCTACTCGTCATATTGATGATATGATGGAAGGTTTTAACATGGCTTTCGGTTTTGAGTACCGTTATGAAAATTATGAAATTTTTGCCGGTGAAGAAGGCTCATATGCAAAATATGACAAAAATGGTGATATTGTAACTCCAAATACACCGGATTCATTGATTGTTAAAGGTCCAAACGGTAAAGCTCGTCCAGGTGGCGCACAGGTATTTCCTGGCTTCCGTCCTGCCAATGAATTAAATGCATATCGTTCCAGCTTTGCATTTTATACTGATTTGGAATTAGACATTACCGAGAATATTTTTGGTGGGTTTGCTTACAGATTTGAAGATTACAGTGATTTTGGTTCTACAAATAATATTAAATTTACAGGACGTATTAAATTAGCTGATGATTATGCAGTACGTGGCGCTTTTAGTACTGGTTTCCGTGCACCGTCATTACATCAGATTAATTTTAATGCTACTTCTACATTATTTGTTGATGGTATTCCCAATGAAATCGGTACATTTTCGAATGATAGCCGCGTTGCACAAATCCTTGGTATTCCGAAGTTAAAAGAAGAAATTTCTCAAAACCTTAGTTTAGGTGTTACAGGAAACTTACCTGAATTACAACTAACAGTAACTATCGATGCTTATCAGATTAATATTCAGGATCGTGTTGTAAAGACAGGTACATTTAAACCTTCATTTGATGACAACGGTAATCCTGCCAGTGCAAAAGATGCAGAGCTGGAATCGTTATTATCCAGTGTAAATGCCACAGGCGCCGCTTTCTTTGCCAATGCTATCGACACGAAGACGCAGGGTGTTGATGTTGTTATTTCGCATAGATATGATATTTCGGATGATGCCTTCTTAAGAACTGATATTTCGGGTACTTATTCTGAAACCGTACGTGAAGGCGATATTCATTCTTCAGATTTATTGAAAGACAAAGAGTCAACTTATTTTGATGAGACAAGCCGTATTTATCTTGAATCAGCTGTGCCTCACACAAAAATAAACCTTACAGAAACATATACGCGTACAAACTGGAATGCCATGTTAAGAGGTGTTTATTTTGGTGAAGTTCAGGAAGCAACAAATAATGTTGATAACCAGCAAACATTTGCAGGTAAATGGGTTTTTGATGCAAGTGTTGGCTATAAAGTCCTAAACCATACTTGGCTTACTGTTGGTATCAATAATCTTCTTGATACTTATCCTGATAAAGCTATTGCTGCAAATCAGAGTAACGGCCGTTTCTTGTACTCAAGAAGGTCTAAGCAGTTTGGTGTTAATGGACGTTATTTATTCTCTCGTTTGTCTTTTAACCTGTAAAAAAAGTAGTTTTAACGAAAAAGGCCACGCTTTGCGTGGCCTTTTTTTTAATAAAAATTATTCCTTTAAAACAGCGTTGTCATTGTGTTACAATCTTTATATAACTATATAAAGACGCGCTTATACTTTGGAGTATTACTCCACTATCTTCCCTTCATCATTCAAAGCAGGAAATTCTTCGCCCCGTTCTTTGTACCTTGCCGCAAGCCGTGGATACCCTTTTTTAAAAATAAAATCATTGATAAACTTATTGTCCAGTTTACAATTATCATACATCCCCGCCGATACACGTTGCCGCTGTGCTTCGTATAATATTATTGCCGTAGCCACAGAAACATTTAAAGATTGTACCATGCCATACATGGGGATTATTATACTTCCATCCGCTTTGGCAATTGCTTCGGCGGTTAGTCCGTCCAGTTCCTGACCCATAATTATCGCAGTCGGTTTTGTGAAATCAATTTCCCGGAAATCTTTAGCTTCTGCGCTAAAATGGGCCGTTAAAAGCTGAAAACCGTTCTCTCTTAAAACAGAGTAAGCCTGCCCAATAGTATTATGAATTTCTACATCGACCCATCTTCCGCTTCCACTTGCTGCATCCTGGCTCAGGGTCATCTTTTCAAAGCGGGTGATGGCATGGATTTTTGGAATGCCCACAGCGTCACATGTACGGGCGATGGCAGCTAAATTATGGCTTTTGTGTACATTTTCCATTAGCACAGTTAAATCAGGTTGCCGTTGTTTTAGCATGTGCAGGATTTTTTTGTAACGGGTCGGTGTCATAAAAGAGCTACTTAAATTATTTAGTTTTGTCCATTTAAACCGGAAGTGAAATATATAAACTTTACCCTTTTATCTTCAATCCAAAAATAAAATTCCTACCCGGGCTGTTTATGCCGGAACCGTGCTCCCTGTATAATTGGTCTAAAATATTTTCGATGGCAAAGTTAACTTTTATTGAAGGCGAAATTTCATACTCTACCCGCATATTTAGTGTAAACCAGCCGGGTGTTCCTCCAGGTGGAATTCTTGGGTCGTCAAGGTCGTCTTTGGATAAACGGGGTTGTTCCATAGCAAAACGTGTGTAGGTCTCTAAAAACAAATCCTGCTTTTGCCAACTTAGCCCTGCCAAACCAAAAAATGGCGGGATGCCACCGACCGGATCTCTCGCTGTTTTATTTTCCCCATAGGTGTATGCTAAATTAGACCGGAAGTTGAAACCAGGCGCAAAACCATAGCGTAGGCTCCATTCAAAACCGGTGATAAAAGCTTCTCCGGCATTTTGTTTGGATTTTATATTTAATGTATCTGTCCCGGAAATAATCTTAGGCTTGCCCTTATATAAATCCGGCGCGCTGATAAGCAGATCAGAAATGCGCATATAATAAACGGCGGCCACCATCTTTAATTTGGGGAGGTTAACCTTGTAGTTTAAATCCAGGCTAAGCGCTTCTTCCGGTTTAACGGCCAGGTTGGGCACTTCAAAAACAGCGCCTTTAGATTCGCCAAATTTGGTGAGATCACTTAAGTTGGGCGCCCGGAAACCCTGGGCAAAATTGCTGGAGAACGAACTCCACATATTGGGTTTAAACATAAGGCCGATACTGCCTGTTAAGGCCCTAAATTGTTTTTGATAGCTATTTTGTACGGCATCTTGCGAAATAGTAAAAGCGGTATTAAAAACAGAATAACGGATACCGGCATCAAGCTGCCATGCTTTGGAAAAATGGTACTCATCTTCTAAAAAAATGCCAAGGCTGTTGTAGCGGGCGCCATCGGGGAAACGCCCGCGGGTAGCTTGAGAAGTTTTGGTAGAATCAATAATCTGCGCCGAGCTTTGTACCTGGTCTAAGTACAGATCGAGCCCGTAATGTAGTAAATGTGTTTTATAAGTGGATTGTGCCTGAAACATAAAACCCAATGTCGCGACATCGTCAAGTTCTTTGGTTAGGGAAGACTGTGGTAATTTTTGTTTTTCCCGGCCTTCTTGCTGCCGATGATAAGAGAAAGTAGAGCGGAAGGAATTAATAAACCCCAGTTTATTTTTGTTTTCATAAACCCCGTAAAGTAGATCGCGTTTTTGTGGTGTGTAAAACCATTTATTAAAACCGTTGTATGCATATTTATCAAACCGGGGCACATCGTCCTGGCGGGATTGTTGGTATGCGGCAATCAATTTTTGTTTTTCACCGGGCGTATAAATAATCTTGCCATTAAAATCGTAGGCTGTAAACGCGCTTGGTTTTTGGGTGTTTCCGGGAATAGCGGTTTTTAATTTATTGGAGATATTTGTCGTTCCTTGCCTTAAATCACCATAATTTTTGTAGCTGAACCCACTTTGGAAAACCAGTTTGGATGTGATGTAATTAATTCCCGCATGTACTGTTTTTGCCTGATCGGCTGTGGCATAACGGTTGCTAAAATTATAATTGATCTGATTGGCACCCTCGCTGAATTGTGGGCTTTCGGTTACCAGGTTTATCGTCCCGCCTAGCGCATCGCTGCCATGCATTACCGAAAGCGGGCCATGCACTACTTCAATCCGCGCCAGCATATTATTATCCACGGTGGTTAAATATTGGTGGTTGCCGAGGCGGTAAGTCGAGTTATTCAGACGGATGCCATCAACAAGGATCAGGATCTGGTTGGAGCTTAACCCGCGGATTATGGCCGAGCCGCCTCCATGGTTTGTTTTTTGGATAAAGATGCCACTTTCTTCTCGTAATGCTTCGGCAGAGGTTTGGCTGTTGCGCCGTTCGATTTCCCGGCGGTCCACCATACTTACGATGGGAATGAGCTCAGATAGCTTTTGTCCCGTTCGTGTGGCGGTGATTATTACGTTCTCGCTTTGATAAATTCCTGTGGAAAGAAAAATTGTATCGAGCACGGCAATACGGCCCGATTTTACCTTCACTTTTTTTAATTCCAATGTTTGATACGAGACGTGTTCGATTCGGATTGTATACGTTCCGGCATCGAGTGGGCCAAGCTCGAAACGGCCTTTTTTGTCACTCACATCATTTCTGGACGGGTATTGTAAAATAATGTGCGCATCATTTACAGGTTGATAGTCCTCGTTAAAAATAATGCCATGGATTTCAGAACTCTGGCTTTTGTGGGCCGGTTGTGCAGAAATAGTTTTTACATTTAAAATTAAAAGGAGTGAAACAAGAAATGGAAGAAATTTGAGCATGGATTAAAAATCTAAGTTATGGTTTTACGGGTCGCGTAACTTGCACAATGTACAGGATTGATGCAAGGGAATTAGTGCCCGTTTATAAAGTCCTCCGGAACTGTCATTCTGAGCCGTTCTTGGGCGAAGAATCTTGTTTTACCATCCCCGCAAGCCTTTTAGCTACGGTGTTTGAGATGTTTCTCCCAGCAAACCTGTGGTAGAATTAGTTTGACAAATTAACAAATATCTACTTTATGACAGACACGTGGTTTAGACTAATTTATGTCCCCTTATGTTAAAATGGATAAAATTGATGCATGTCGTTTTGTTCAATAAATTAAAAGCCTTCTTAATACACACAATAATTTTAAGAGAAAGAATAAAATGAATTTCCCCCTGAAGGCACGTCTTGTTTTGATGTCAATCGTTTTTACCGTATTTAATTTTAGTTGTCAGGAAACCAAGCCTGCCGATCCTGTTCCCCCACATAAAATTATAAAGATCGAATCAAAAGTTTTGAATGAAACTCGTGTGATTACAATTTGGACACCGCCGTCCTATGTAAAATCAGATAGCTCGTTTCCTGTTCTTTATATGCCCGATGGCGGCATTGGGGAAGATTTTCCACATATTGCCAATACCATTTCCGCTTTAATTGATCAGGGGAAAATTGATCCGCTCATTTTGGTTGGGATTGAAAACACCGATCGCCACCGTGACATGACAGGCCCTTCGACCGTTGAAGCCGAAGCGGAGATCGCGCCGCTTAGTGATGGTTCAAGTGAATTTCGCAAATTTATCCGGACAGAACTTTTCCCGGAAATTGAAAGCCAATACAGGGTAAATAATAAAAGGGCGATTGTGGGGGAATCATTAGCAGGCCTGTTTATTGTTGAGACCTTCTTTTTAGAACCGGAAATGTTTGATATTTATCTTGCCATGGACCCAGCAATTTACTGGAACGATCATGACCTGGTACGCAAAGCCGCCGAGCGTTTAAATAGTTTTCCTGTCAGGCCTGTTAAACTTTGGTTTGCAGGATCGGATGCGTGGGACATCGCAAAATACACGGACAAACTGGCGGAGGTATTTAAAAAGGAAGCGCCGGAACAGGTAACTTGGTCTTATCTCCCGCAGCCAAAAGAACACCACAATACTATTTTCCGCGCCACAAAAGAAAAAGCTTTTTTGTGGGGATTGTGGAAATAGAAAAGAAGAATTATTATGCCCAAAGATAAAATTTTTTCCACACCAACCGATCCGCTTGTTAAGTTTACTTTTGATAAACACGTGGCCGATGTTTTTCCGGATATGATCGAGCGCTCGGTTCCTGGTTATACAACAACCATTGCCATGATTGGTGTTTTGGCCGGCCAATATGCAAAGGCGGGGACAAATTGTTACGATCTTGGCAGCTCGCTTGGGGCGGCAACCCTGGCTATGCGCCATCATATAAAAGAGGAAAATGTTAAGATCGTTGCCGTGGATAACTCCCGGGCAATGATTGAAAAATCGCAGAAAATAATTGGACGCGATGCTTCGTCTACAGAAGTTGAGCTTGTTCTTGATGATATTTTGAATATTGAAATTATCAATGCATCGGTTTGTGTGCTCAATTTTACCCTACAATTTTTACCTGTTGCTGATAGGCAAAAATTAATCCAAAAAATATTTAAAGGATTGCTCCCCGGTGGGATATTAATTTTATCTGAAAAGATTGTTTTTGGAAACCAAGATGAGCAGTCCAAGCAAACTGATTGGCACCATGCTTTTAAAAAGGCCAATGGCTATTCGGATTTGGAAGTGGCCCAAAAGCGTACAGCGCTGGAAAATGTCTTAATCCCGGAAACATTGGAACAAAACAAAAAACGCCTGTTTGACGCCGGGTTTAAAAATGTAAACCTGTGGTTTCAGTGTTTTAATTTTGTCTCGCTGGTTGCCGAAAACTAAATTAACCTGAGTTCGGTGTAACAGAAAGTTTTGGAAAATGTCATTCTGAAAGAATCTTTTTTCTGGAAAACCATAAGAAAAGATGCTTACAGCATGACATTAAGGGGTGTTTTCTTTTAAAACCTCGAAGAATTAAGTCCCATTTTCTTATGTCGAACTGACGTTAAATTATGTTTTTAAATCAAATTAAATGATTAGCCTCGAAAAAATAATAAAACAACACAGGTCGCCGGCCCTTGTTCACTTTTTAGAAGAACTTGAAAAGGGGCAGGAAAAATATTTCTCTTCAAAAAATCATGGGGATTTTGATAAATGGCAGGGGGCATTGCAAAACCTCCGCGCGCTTTTCCCACCCGAAAAAGTACAATCTGATTTTGATATATCCAGCGACACCGTCCGTATCGGCAACAAAAACAATCTTGCCAAAAATAAAGAAGCGGATTTTATTGCCAACCTGAAAAAATTTATGCCCTGGCGCAAAGGGCCATTTGAAATTGCCGGCGTCAAGATCGACACAGAATGGCGCTCCGATTGGAAATGGCAACGTCTGGAAAAACAAATTTCGGATTTATCCGGCCGTAATGTTTTGGATATCGGGTGCGGCAATGGCTACCATTGTTGGCGCATGTTGGGCGCGGGCGCTCGATCGGTTTTAGGCGTTGAGCCTATGCTCCATTTTGTGATGCAGTTTAATGTTTTAAAAAGCTATCTCCCTTTTGATCATATCGAAGTTCTGCCCCTGCGGCTTGAAGATTTGCCGCCCAGGTTAAATGTATTCGACACTGTTTTTTCCATGGGCGTTTTGTACCATCGCCGCTCACCGATTGACCATTTATACGAGTTAAAAGAGCTGGCGCGGCCCGGTGGCGAGGTTGTTTTGGAAACCCTGGTGATCGATGGCAAAGAAGGCGAAACCCTTGTGCCGAAAGGCCGCTATGCTAAAATGCGCAATGTCTGGTTTATCCCGAGCGTGTTAACTTTAGAAGGCTGGCTAAAACGTTGTGGCTATAAAAATATCCATTTGGTTGATGTGACGGCAACCTCCATCGAAGAACAAAAGGTGACTGAGTGGATGGAGTTTGAGTCTTTAAAACAATTTCTTGATCCCACCGATTTATCCAAAACAATTGAAGGTTATCCTGCGCCCAAACGGGCTATTTTTATTTGCGGGTATTAAGGCTATATGGGTTCTGATTTGCTATCGGTTGCTTAATCGGATTTATGATCGTATATTCTGTCTTATTAAAATAACCGCACTAATACCCGATAATATCGTAACCGATGTAATGGAAATTACAAAAGGCAAAACAATCACTGAAAGCCTTGTAATGGCTTTACAGGACTGGGTGCGCCGCGAAAAATTAAAAGAACTGAACAAAAAAATCCTGAAGGCGCCATTGAACTACAATACTGCTGCCGAGCAATTACGTAAAGTGAACAGGAAAAATGATCCTTCCTGATACCTCCGTGTGGATACAATTTTTGCGTGGGAATAAAAAAATAACCTCACAGTTAATCCCGGAGATCGAAAAATTTCATGTCTATGCTTCTTCATTTGTTTTTGGAGAATTACTACAAGGGGCTAGAAGACCGGATGAGAAAGAGGTGATCATGGGTTATTGGAAAAACTTACTGCATTGCAATGAGGAAGATATTTTTATCGAAGCGGGAAATTATTCAGCAGAAAAAAAACTATTCGCCCAAGGCGTGGGTTTAATTGATGCGGCAATTCTTTTCTCGGCTATTAAAAACGACCTAAAACTATGGACTCTCGATAAAAAACTTGATCGAATTATCCCTACCGCGCATCTCTACAAACCGCTCTAAAGTCATTATCCAATCTTTTTATTGTAATAAAAACATCCATTAAGATTATTTTAACTCTTTGTGAAATATGAAATCTTTTTTCCCTCTAATTTGTTGATCGTTTTAAAAATAGGAGAAGCTTTTTAATGAATAAACTAATTTTTTCGCTTTTATTATTTATTGGGTTTTCCAAGGCAAACGACTGGCTGGAACCTGCTTATGGCTTGTGGGGCGTTGGCGCTGCAAGCCGGGATTTAAATTACAAAGCATCCGGCGTGGTCGTGAATCCCGTTGTGTTTATTTTTGGTGGCTATGGTCCGGTTTTTATCGAGGCCAATCGATTGGGCTATACTATTTATCGTGACGGGACCTATTTTGCCTCTTTGGCAGCACAAATCCGTACACACCAGTTCCGCGCAAAAGATAATATTTTTGGCGAACGTAAACGAGCTATCGAGGCCGGTCTTCAAATTGGGCGCAGATTGCCGGGCAGGGTGGCCACACGTTTGGCTTTTTTACACGATCTTGGCCTTGCCCATAAAAGCTGGGAGCTGGATTGGCAAGTTTATCGTCGCAACCTGATTGGTCCGATGCGCTTACTTACGGCAGTCGGCCTGCAATATCAAAGTAAAACACTGGTTGATTATTATTACGGCACTTCCGCCTATTCTCCCAAAGAGGCATTTGTTGGCGAGCTGGAAATAATCGCGACATACCCGTTTGGGGCGTTTGGTGTTTTTGCCGGGACGCGTATTTACCTTTTTGACGGCCAGGTGGCCAATAGCCCAATCGCCAATGGAAACCGGACAGATCAATTTTTTGGCGGATTTGGCTACCGTTTTTAAAATTAAGGGATAACCCCGGCTGGCAATAAACGAACAATCATTTTTTGTGTACCCATAACTGTACTCACCGCATTATAAAATACTTTTGATTGTTCTATTTTTAAACTTTTCTGCATTCCTATAGTTACTCTTGCTAAAATATATCACATCTGTCCTAAATAAAACTAAATGGGTAATAATCAAGATAATCTAAGCAGCGAATTCACGAATATAATTCATTTTTTGTGCCTTCGCGGCATCTGTACAGCATGTCATTTGGTTGTAGTTTGTAATCCGATCTTTTATCAATTTGGGGTTTCAAATGAATATTTCAACTATGTCTACCCATAACTTCAATAAATCCTTTATATAGATTTATTTAGGACAGTTATGAAAATTTATTATTTAATAATTGATAAAGTTTTGTCTATTCATTACTTTTATTAGCTTCGTTCAACATATAAGACTCACTTTAATAATTAGGAAAAACTGATGGACTGGAAAAAATCCAACAATATTGTTGCTATTTTTGTGTTTATTTTTACAACAATAATCTATACGCTTACTGTCGCGCCCACTGTTTCTTTTTGGGATTGTGGCGAGTTTATTGCAACGGCTTATAAAATGTCTGTTACACACCCACCGGGCTCACCCCTGTTTTTACTTGTTGGAAGGATGTTTACTTTGCTGCCCTTTCCGGCGGATATTGGTTTACGGGTAAACCTTATCTCTGTTTTTTCCAGTTCAATTACAATTATGCTTTTATACCTCGTTATTGTGCACCTGGTGCGTGAGTGGAAAGGCAAGTTGGAATCGCGTGAAGATTGGCTTATAGCCATTTCATCTGGCCTGGTTGGCGCCCTCACATTTGCTTTTACGCACTCATTCTGGTTTAATGCCGCCGAGGCCGAAGTTTACGCTGCCTCCATGTTGTTTACAGCATTGTTGATTTGGCTCTCCCTCGTCTGGGCCGAAAAATCGAATGAACGCGGTAATGAAAAATATCTTTTGATGATATCGTACCTCGTTGGTTTGGCAATTGCCGTCCACCTGTTAAATGTTTTGGCCCTACCGTTTGTCGCAATGATTTATTATTACAAAAGGTACGAGTTTAAGATACAATCGTTTATCGTTATGACAATTATTACCATTGTAGGCATGGTGCTGGTTTATCCGGGCATGGTGCTCTGGTTCCCTCAAATTGCGGAGATGAACCTGTTTGTATTTGCTATGGTGATACTCGGGGTTTTTGCTTTAACATATTGGGCCGTACTTAATAAAAAACACCTGCGCAGTTTCCTGATGCTATCAATAACCTTTATTGTTATTGGTTACACAAGCTACGGAATCATCCCTATTCGTTCGGCGTTAAACCCAACCATTGATGAAAATAATCCTGAGACTACCGAAAAATTTTTAAAATATATTAATCGTGAACAATATGGCGACTCAGATGCCAACCGCGAAAAAGTGTGGAAATCTAATCCTCAAACCAAAAAAAGATATTCTTCCACCTGGGACTTTTTCTGGACCTATCAGGTACAGCACATGTACAACCGCTATTTTATGTGGCAATTTGCCGGCATGGACGAAGTAACTGGGCGATGGAATTTTCAGTTTTGGGGCCTACCTTTGTTAATTGGCTTAATTGGTATGGTGTATCATTTTAGGGGCGATCCCAAACATGCCCTGGCTGTGTTGGCACTCTTCTTTGCGACGGGGCTGGCCATTATCCTTTATCTTAACCAGCCCGATCCACAGCCAAGGGAACGCGATTATAGTTATGTGGGCAGCTTTTTTGCCTTCGCCATTTGGATTGGCCTTGGCTATGCCGGCATTATAGAAATGATTAAAGATGTAATGAAGGAAAAGTCGGAGAAAGTAAAAGAAATAGGCACACCATTATTGGCAGGTTTGCTGATCGTTCTTATGCTGTTTTCACCAATCCAGCTTCTATCCAAAAATTATCACTCACATAACCGTAGTGGAAATTATGTTGCCTGGGATTATTCCTATAATATTCTGATGTCTTGTGATGAAGATGGGATTTTGTTTACAAATGGTGATAACGATACTTTCCCGCTGTGGTATCTGCAGGAAGTTGAAGGCATCCGCACCGATGTGCGTATTATAAACCTTAGCTTATTAAATACAGACTGGTACATACGTCAATTACAGGACTTAGAGCCGAAGGTACCGATGAATGTAAACGAGGCTATGCTGGAGCAAGTCTCCCCTATTCCCTGGAAGACAAAAGAAGTAACGCTTAAGGTTCCGAGAGAAGTATTTAAAAAAGACAGTAGTGAGTTTCGTAATCGTTTTGGCCCGATTCCTTTAAACCAGCCCAAGGCTATCAAATTTAAAGTTAAACCCACGCTCACTTACGGCAAATACAAATTATTGCGTACGCAGGATTATATGATCCTTAATATTCTTGCAGCCAATCAATGGAAAAAACCAATCTATTTTGCAACAACGGTTCCGCAATCTAATCTGGTCGGCGGTCTACAGGATTATATGCGCATGGAAGGCCTCGTGATGCGCGTAGTACCAATTAAAGACTGGCGTTTTGAACCTTCCAGAATTGAGACAAACCTTAGGGAGAAATATAATTATCGTTTTAGTGACCGCTCTGTTTATTATAATGATCAAACTGTCGGTTTAATGCAAAATTACCGTACGCCTATTGTTACCCTTGGTAGTTTTTATTTAAGGGAAGGCCAGAAGGAAAAGGTGAAGTCCCTGCTGGAGTTTGAGGCAGAGAAGATGCCCGAAGATGTGATCCCATGGACGGCCGAACCGCTTAGAATTGCGCGCGATGCCTTGCGGATATCCTATGACGAAGCGCTTCTTGATACGTTATTAGACAATGAAAGTCCCCGTGCCCTGGCCGATATTGCCATGCATCTAATGAGCTATCGCGATCTTGCAACGGCAGAAAAAGTTCTGGAAAAAGTATATGATTCCAACCCGGCTAACTCAGAATATATCAGCAGGCTTTTACAGGTATACGAAATGGGCGGGAAGACTGAAAAAGCTATTGCAGTGTTGGAGCAATGGACAATACTAAACCCGAAGGATAAAGGGGCCATTAATACTTTAAATCGGTATAAGAAACAATTAAAAAAATAAATGCGACATTTAAAGACAATTGCCAAAGCACTTATCTCAATCGGTTTATTTAGTTATTTGATTGTTTCTGCAGATCACAAGCAAATCGCCTTAGTGTTCGGAAATGTGTACCGTGCCGATGGTTTAACATTTATATTTTTGGCCTTGCTGGCTTACCTGTCCAGTATTGGGTTGATGGCCATGCGCTGGCAGATAATCCTTAAAAGTTATAATTTAAAATTCCGGCTTTCCCAATTGTTCGGTTTTTATTTGGTTGGCTTGTTTTTTAATAATTTTCTGCCGTCAAGTATCGGCGGTGATATAATCCGTATTTATAAAGTTGTGGGAGAGTCGGACGACCGTACCGCAGGTTTTGCAAGTGTTATCCTGGAACGGGTACTTGGGATTGCCTCAACCTTGTTTTTGGCAATAACATCTCTGTATTATGTTTCGCAATATTTTGAAGATGACCGGATTTTATATACATCCATCGCACTTTTTGGCCTGATTGTTATATTTTTTATCCTGATCACACGCGACCGTCCTTTTGAGTTTTTTCTAAAAGTATTTGATAAATTATCCATCTTGAATATCGGGGAAAAAATTAATAAGCTGATCGAGTCGATTCATATTTTAAAAGAGAAAAAAGAAGTTTTTATTTGGGTATTTGTCCTATCTCTTTTTTCACAAATAGCTATAGTTTTTTTAAATTATTTTGTTGTACTTGCATTAAATATTGATGTTGACCTGATTTATTTGTTCCTTGTTGTACCGGTCACTTTTATTATAACCATGCTGCCATCCATAAACGGGGTTGGTGTGCGTGAATATGGATTTGTATTCTTTTTGGCAGCAGTAAAAGTTTCGAGCGCTGCGGCTATTTCCCTTTCGGTGATGAATGTATTAATCCCCATGTTTATATCGGTATGGGGCGGAGTTCTTTTTTTAACACAACGAAACCGTACAAAAATTGATGAGGTGAAAGCCATTGAAAGAAATCTATAATCTTCCCCAAAAAGCGCTATTAGGCTTATCCGGTTTTTATAAATCGGCAGTAATTTTATCCCTTTTTATGATTCTCCTTTATAGTGCATCCTGTGATTATAAACCAACATCGCTTGGTTTACAGCAAGAGGTGATTGTCTTTGCCGATTCACTTTTGTGGCAAAAGGTAAAAGATGATGTCGAAGAGACCTTTAGCGCCTATGTACGCACACCGCGTCTGGAAAAAAGTTACTATCTTTCCTGGCATCCCATCTCACAATTAAATACGCTTAAAAGACGAAAAAATTTATTTTTTATTGGCACCACCGAGGCGGGTATGGTTAATGAATATCTCAAAAAAAGTATTCCGCCACAGTTTATGCAAGATGTGAAAGATGACAAGAATTTTTATTTTTTTAAAGATGACTTGTTTTCCCATGGGCAGTTTAGCCTGTTTATGGTTGGGCGGGATGTTGCCTCCTTCAAGAAAAATTTTTCCAGTTTAAAAGGCGCAATCTTCAAACAATTTAGTAAAAAATACTTTGCACGTCTTGAGAAGGAAATGTTCGATCAGGAAGAGCAAAAGGATCAGGAAGCCTATCTTGCCAACAACTTTGGCTATAAAGTGCGCGTACAGCACGATTATTTTTTGGCAACGCAAAACACGGAAGAGAAGTATACCTGGCTGCGCAGGGTAGACCCCGATCGCTGGCTCTCCATTTGGCGCGTGCAAGGGGATAGCGCCATAATTTCTTTCGATTCTTTAGCCACACTTCGCAACCAGATGGCCCGTAAATATTATAGCGGCGATGTAGTTGTGGAAAATGAAACCCATCTTGAGATTGTCTCATTTCAGGGTAAGCCAACCTATAAGTTGGCCGGTACCTGGAAAAATGATTCGCTCATAGTTGGCGGCCCTTTTAGGACGTATATTATTCCAAATGAAAAAGAGAATAGCTACTATTTTGTAGATATCGCCGTCATGGCCCCATCAAAAAATAAAAAGCCTTATTTAGATCAGCTCGAGGTAATTGCGCGTACGTTCAGTTTTGTAGATAAAAATAAAGTAAAGGAATAGAAATGGCTCAAGTTGCCATCCTGTTAGGCAGTAAAAGCGACCTGCCGTTTGTTGAAGCAGCGGAAAAATATTTTCGGTATTTTGATCTTGAGTATGAGGTCCGTATCAGTTCTGCGCATAGAAACCCAGCGGATGTGGCCCAATTTTGCAACCGGGCAAAAGAGAACGGTTATAAAGTTATCATTGCCGCTGCAGGCATGGCCGCACATTTGGCCGGGGCAGTGGCCGCCCATACCACATTGCCCGTTTTAGGTGTGCCGTTGCCCGGTGGTATTTTAGATGGTATGGATGCATTGCTCTCAACAGTGCAGATGCCAGCCGGCGTGCCGGTGGCCACTTTTGCGGTTGGCAAGGCGGGGATGCGTAATGCCGCAGTGTTTTCTGCACAGATTTTAGCACTGGAAAATGATAATGTATGGCAAAAATTAGCGGCCTTTAAAAAAGAAGGAAGCAGGCTTTAACTGGTTTGCACGAAAGTTATGATTTAAGTAACTTACTCTTCTTTAAAAGGATTTTATCGGGTTAATATGAAATGAAAAAAATTGTAATATTTGGTTCGAACGGCCTGTTGGGGCAAAGTCTTGTTAATCGTTTCAACACAGATTATCAGGTCGTGGCGGCCTCACTGGGCGGAACAAGCCTAAATAGTGTTGAAGGCGTGCCGTATCACCAAATTGACATGGTGAACAGAGTGCAAATAAATGAGTTTTTAATCGCCGAATCACCCGATATTATTATTAATGCCGCTGCTTACACCAATGTAGACGGCAGTGAAAAAGATAAAGAACTTTGTTGGAACACAAATGTACGCGCTGTTGAAAATATTATTGATATTGCCACAACATTTAATCCTATTTTAGTTCACATTTCTTCAGATTATGTGTTTGACGGACAGCAGGGCAGTTATACCGAGCAGGATCCGGTTAACCCCCTCGGCAATTATGCCCGTAGTAAAATGGCAGCGGAAAATATAATCGCTGCAAGCAATTTAGAATATATCATCGCGCGTACACAGGTATTGTATGGCTTCGGCAATAAGGTTAAATTAAATTTTGCAACATGGGTAATAAGCCGTCTCTCAAAAAAACAAAATATAAAAGTAGTAACAGATCAAATTGGTAACCCTACTTATATTGATGATCTAAGCGAGAGTATCTTCCGCTTGCTGGAACGAGAAGAATTTGGCTTGTTTCATATCGCGGGCTCACAAATCATAAATCGATACAATTTTGCAAAGAAGATCGCAGGGCGATTTGACTTGGATGAATCCCTGATTGAAAAAATTGTTACCGCGGATTTAAAACAACTTGCGCCACGCCCGATGGATTCTTCTTTTAATATTGATAAATTGACAAACCGGATTGATTGGCAGCCATCGGATGTTGAGACCGGTTTAAAAAAATTAAAATCTAAGTTGAGTAAAAATAATGGTTGATGCTTCCAAAGCCCTGATAATTGTGCCTACATATAATGAAAGTGATAATGTAAAAAAGCTTGTTACAGATATTCACCATTATCAAAAAGATGTACACATCCTGTTTGTTGACGACAACTCTCCGGATGGTACAGCCACCCTTATTAAAGAAATACAAAAAGAAAATAATCAAATCCATATCTTGGAACGACCAGGGAAAATGGGGCTGGGCAGTGCATATCTTGCCGGTTTTAAATACGGGCTGGGAAAAGGGTACGATTTTATTTTTGAGATGGATGCGGATTTTTCGCATGATCCAAAAGAGATCCCCAATTTTCTTAATGCAATCGAAGAATATGACCTTGTTCTCGGCTCCCGTTATATCAAAGGCGTAAATGTTGTAAACTGGCCCTTATACAGATTATTGCTTAGTTATTTTGCAAACATGTATTCGCGGCTTGCAACGGGTTTGCCCGTGCAAGATGCCACTGGTGGTTTTAAATGTTTTAGGCGCGAAGTTTTAGAAAGTATTGATTTTAGTAAAGTTAAATCCAATGGTTATGCTTTTCAGATCGAGCTGAGTTTTAAAGCCTGGAAGAAGGGTTTTCGCTTGAAAGAAATTCCAATTATTTTTATAGACCGTGTTGCAGGTGTATCCAAGCTTTCCAAATCAATTATGTGGGAAGCCTTATTTTTGGTTTGGAAATTACGATTTACTAGTCTGTTTGGGAAAATATAAGGGTCATTATTATGGCAAATAACACGTCAAAGTTTGTATTGGAATTTGAAAAGCCTGTTGTTGAACTGGAAGAAAAAGTAAAAGAAATGAAAGAATACGCCCTTTCTTCTGGAGTTGATATGGCCGAAGATATTGAGCGCCTGGAAGAAAAAACAGCTGATTTACGGAAACAGGTCTATTCAAACCTCACACGGTGGCAAAAGGTACAACTTGCCCGTCATCCTCAAAGACCCTATACGTTAGATTACATTAGCGAGATAACCGATTATTTTGAAGAGCTCCATGGCGACCGCTATTATTCGGATGATAAAGCCCTTATTACAGGTCTTGCAAAAATTGATAAATATTCTGTTGTGATTTTAGGCCAGCAAAAGGGACGTGATACAAAAAGTAATATCCTGCGCAATTTTGGAATGTCTAACCCCGAAGGCTATCGCAAAGCTTTGCGTGTTATGCAACTTGCAGCCAAATTTGGAAAACCGATCATCACCTTAATTGATACGCCTGGTGCATATCCCGGGCTGGGTGCCGAGGAACGTGGGCAGGCCGAGGCAATAGCAAAAAATTTATTTGAGATGTCACGCTTGCCCGTTCCTATTATTTGTGTTATAATTGGCGAAGGTGCATCAGGTGGTGCATTGGGTATTGGTGTGGGCGACCGGATTTTAATGATGGAGAATGCCTGGTATTCTGTAATCAGCCCCGAAGGATGTGCTGCAATTTTATGGCGTGACTCGGCAAAAGCGCCCGAGGCAGCAGAATCGATGAAAGTTACGGCGCCGGATTTGGTCGATTTGGAAATTGTAGATGAAGTAATAAAAGAACCGCAAGGCGGGGCACATAATGATCTGCAATCTGCGGCAAAAGCAGTTAAAAAATCGATCATAAAACATTTGCAGGAATTAGAAAAAATCCCGAGCGATAAACTTATCGCACAGCGTTTGGAAAAATTTGATAAAATGGGTGCCTGGGAAGAATGATAGAACAAACCGTTGAGATTCTTGTCCGTTATGCCGAAACAGATCAAATGCAGTTTGCGCATCATTCTAACTACATAATTTGGTTTGAGCACGGGCGGATCCAACTGTTGAAAAAGCTTGGCTTCCCTTATGCCGATCTGGAAAAAGAAGGCTTCCTGATCCCTGTGTTGGAAGTACATGCAAAATTTTTAAAGTACGCTGTTTTTGATGAATGTTTAAAATTGAAAACAATAATCCCAAGGATGCCAACCGCTAAACAATTTTTTGAGTACGAAGTATACAATGCGCAAGACGAGTTAATCTGTACGGGAAGCTCTGTTCATACTTTTATGAACAAAGAAAACAAGGCAATTCGGCCCCCGCGTGCACTGGTTGAAAAATTAAAGCCGTTTTTTTAATAGTCTATTAGAAAAGTTATATTGAGTTAATTATTATGTAATATATTTTTGATAAGATAAAATATATGATGTATTTTTATTTCTCTTGACTTAAGGGCTCATGAAAATTAAATTAGGCCACACTTTTATAAATAGGAGAGTTTGCGTATAAGCAGTTTGCTAAGGGATCTAAATACATCTAACAATGTAATTTTATATATCAGGAATTGATCTGCCTTTATCAAACTGCTTAATTAAGTGAATTTTATGAACCGGTTAAGTGGAAAGGTAATTTTCCATTTAATCGGTTTTTTTGTTTAGGAGGAATACAATGAAGAAAATATTTAGTTTTTGCGCAATCGTGTTGTTTTTTATGAATAATACACTTTTGGCTCAAGGTGCCGGCACATCGGCGGTACCATTTTTAATGATTGCACCGGGTGCAAAAGCCGGCGGTATGGGCGAGAGTGGCGTAGCGATTGCCAATGATGCCACGGCGGTGTTTTGGAACCCAGCCGGGCTTGCATTTCAATACGAAGACCCAGAAAAAGATAATTTAGGCGAAGCATCATTTATGCATACACAGTGGTTGCCTCAATTTAATTTTAGCGACCTGTTTTATGATTATCTCGCCGCTCGTTATTATATAGAAGATGTTGGGATGCTTGCGGGTAGTATCACATTTTTAAATTTGGGCGAAAACGTTCAAACCAATACAAATGGCGATGTTCTGGGTACATTTAACTCACAGGAATATGCCATAACGCTTTCCTATTCGACCAAGTTGCAAGAAAACCTGGGTATTGGTGTAAATGCAAAACTGGTACGCAGTGAGCTTTCGCCGATTACTGTAAAAGTGGGGCGGGAAAGTGGCAATGGCCAGGCAACGGCCGTCGCAATTGATGTCGGCGTGATGTGGGAACCAGCGTATGATATTTTTGATAACCGCTTCCGTCTTGGCGCATCATTGTCAAACTTTGGCCCAGCAATCACTTATATCGATAAAGACCAGGCCGATCCACTGCCCACAACATTGCGTATGGGTTTTGCCTATAAAGCTTTTGACGATGAATATAACAGTTTAGTTGTTACTTACGAAACAACGCGTATGCTCATCCGTCGTGTTGGGACTAAAGCCGATGATTTTGTTACGGCAACTTTTTATTCCAGTTGGGTTAAGGGTGATTTATCAAATCGATTAAAGAGCTTTACACATGCGATCGGTTTTGAATATTGGTATGCAAATTTGTTTGCTATTCGCGGTGGTTATTTTAATGAAGACCGTGATTTTGGAAATAGAAAATTTTTAACTGTTGGCTTTGGCCTGCAAGTTGATATTTTTGGTTTTGATTTTGGCTATATTTCTGCAAATGAAGAAAGTCCGTTGGCAGAAACAATGCGTTACTCTCTCTCTGTTAAATTCTAACTTGTACCGTTACAATGCCATCATCACAAATGATGGCATTGTTTTCTAATTATTAAAAGTATGTGTACTGCTTTTATACCTGATTGAATAATTCCTATGAACCGATTTCTTTTTTCCATCATTTTTACTGCCCTGTTTGTATTAAACCTTTTTGCTTACCAAACCATAAACATAGCTGCAATCCGGGTTGAGTTTAAAAAAGACAGCAATACTTTAACCACCGGTGATGGCAGCTTTATGATAGACTCCATAACTACAGAGTTGTTTGCCATTGACCCTGCACCACATAACCGAACCTATTTTAACGACCAGATTATTGCAGCCCATAATTATTTTAACTCGGTCTCAAACGGTAAGGTGGAAATTACGGGGACTGTTTTTCCGAAAAGCTTAGACGGGGCCTATCAATTATCGCATGAGATGAGTTTTTATAATCCCAACACAACGCAGGACGAAATTGATAAAGGTTTGGGACAATTATTTGTGGATGCAATCGAAGTTGCAGATTTGGACCCGGAATTCCAATTTGGCGATTTTGATTTGGTTGTAATTTTCCATGCAGGCGTTGGCCGGGATATCGATCTCGGGTTTGATGAAACACCGCAGGATATCCCTTCTCTTTTTATTACTTCAGAATTTTTAAAAGGACATTGGGATGCCTCTTTTGATGGTATTAATGTTGACGGTGGAACGAAAAAAGTGTACCAGGGAATAATTTTACCTGAGACAGAAAACCAGCAAGGGGTGCAGGTTGCGCTTACGGGTATGTTGGTATCAAATATCGGTAGCTATTTAGGTTTGTACGATTTGTTCAGTCCGTCTACGCAGCGCTCGGGTATTGGCCGGTTTGGTTTAATGGATGTTGGCCTTTTTAATATAAGTGGATTAGTTCCGGCGCCGCCATCGGTATTTAGCCGTAAGCTTTTGGGATGGGAAAAACCGGGGCAATTGCAAACATCGCAAACAAATATCCAAATTGCCCGCTTTCAATCAGACGCGGCCGTTGCCATCCCGTCAATGATCGAAATTCCTATTAATGAGGATGAATCTTTTTTAATAGAATACCGCAACCGTGGAAAACTAAACATTGACAGTCTGCAATTTGAGTTAAGTAAAGACCGGGAAGAAATTGCCGGGCACATGGAAGTTTTAAAAACTTTTTTTAATGATGATCTCGTTTTTTCTGATTCCAGCGGGGTGCTTCTTTCTGTCGATAATTACGATATAGGCCTGACGGGCAGCGGGATATTAATATGGCACACCGACCAGGGTGTAATCCGCCAAAGTAAAAATAACATTATTAATGATGATCCTCTCCGTCGTGCTGTAGATTTAGAGGAGGCCGATGGCAGCCAGGATATTGGTGAATCTTATGGATTGTTTACGGCCGGATATCAATCAGAACTGGGTACAATTTTTGATTATTGGTTTAAGGGAAACACAGAGCCGCCACTTTATCAAAATAAATTCTCGCCCGATACTCGGCCCAATACCCAGTCGAACCTGAACAATGCCAATACAGGCATAACCATTTCTAATTTTAGTTCCAATAAATCTGACATAATGACTTTTGATTTTTCACGTGAACTTTTAGAACCGGGTTTTCCTGTAAAGTTAAAAAGTGAACCGGGTGAAAACACGTACACAATCAGCGCTATCCCGGAAAATAAAACAACGCCCTATATTTTTACAATAAATGAATCCGGTGATATTAGCGCCGTTGGCCCACAAGGCCAGGGATTATTGTTCACGGAAAAAAATATTATAGCCCATGTAACTAAAAATATTGACGGTGTGCTTTCGATCGCGTTGGCCGATACAAATGAGAATGGCAAAGTCGATTTGCTTTTTGCCATGTCCGGACGGACTTTGTATGGGTTTGACCTGACACTTGTTGAGGATTCTCTTGCCCACAAATTGTATGATATAACCGAAAATATCACTTTGGCCGAATCGCCTTTGGTAATTAGTGAGAAACAGATTTTTTATATCGATAATGGGTTGAACCGTTTCTCTTTAAGGGGACAAAACCAGGGATCAGAAACGTTGATCAGGACAATGAAGGACCTGCTTTTGGATGGAACAGACGCTTTAAAGGGCAATTTTGATTTTGATTATGTTGCGGCTGTCAACCTGGATGAAATTATTTTTGCCAGCAATAGCGATTCTCTTTCGGGCGATGGCACACAGTTTTGGGTGCTCGGTTCAAACGGGGATGTTAAAAACGCCTTCACAACAGAAAAACTAATGGCCGCATTCTCGGTCGCCTTTTTGGAAGAAGCCCCGCGAATTATTTTTAACACAAAAAAACAACTTGTAGCGCGTAACCTCAATGGCAGCTTTTTACAAAACTTCCCGGTAACGCCAAAATTTTTAGAAGATGAATATCTTGTTGGCACGCCAATGGTAATCGATCTCTCAGGCGGCGGTGAAGAGATTATCATTGTCACCTCAAATAAAGGCCAGATTATCGCGTATAATATGCAAGGTGTTGTGGCTGATGGATTTCCTTTAGCCGCCGGTGGTACATTTTCCGAATCGGCCATTATTGCACAGCTTGATGGTGATGATCATTATGACCTTGTTGCCGTTTCCAACAGTGGTGTGGTGAGCGTTATGGAAATTCCCGGTTCTTCGGGTTCAAGCCAAATTTTGTGGGGTATGGCTAATTTAAATTCTTCCAATAATCCCAATCTAAATAAAACGTATAGTTTTAGCCCGGCCACGAATAACCTTATACCGGGCAACCGGTTTTTTAATTATCCCAATCCCAATGAAGGGGACTTTACGACCATTCGTTATTTCCTGAATGATGCGGCTGATGTCTCGATTCGTATTTTTGACGCGGCGGGCTTAAAGATTGATGCTTTTGCCGGGCCGGGATTAGCGGGTACAGACAATGAGGTAGTTTGGGATGTGGGCAATGTGGCGTCCGGGGTTTATTTGTGCCAGTTAAAGGCGGTTTCGGAAAGCAAGACAGAGCAAAAAATAATTAAAATACTTGTAGTGCACTAAAGGCGGGAATGGAATTAATGAAATTTAGGATTGGTGCAAGACACCCAAGACTCTCAATGATATATAAAAATAAACCAAACGAGGACAATAGAAATATTACACGAAAAAATATTATTGTTCTTTTACTGTTATCAATTTTTTTTATTAATACACCGCTTTTTGCCCAGTTCGAATCGAGCCATCCGGAGCTTGAGTGGCAAACTTTTGATACGCAACATTTTCAGTTTCATTTCCACCAGGGCACCAAAAGAACCGCATTTACCGCAGCCAAAATAATCGAGGATATTTACCCGGCTGTTACCGATTTGTATGATTTTAGGCCCGAAGATAAAATCCATGTAATTATAAAAGATACGGATGACTACTCCAATGGCGGGGCGTATTTTTTTAATAATAAAATGGAAATCTGGACGACCAACCTGGATTATGTTATGCGCGGTACAAAAAACTGGCTGCGCGATGTAATGACCCATGAATTTACGCACATGGTTTCCATCCAGAAAACAATCAAAACAAACCTGAGTTTTCCTTATGGTTTTTTTCAGTGGTTTGGTTACGAAAAAGAGCAACGCAAAGATGTTGTGCGGGGCTTTCCCAATCTGTTGGTAACATATCCGCTTAGCTCGATCAGCATGCCGGTTTGGTTTGCCGAGGGCGTTGCCCAGCAGCAGGGGAGCCATGCCCGTTTCGATTATCGCGACCCACACCGCGAAATGATTATCCGCGACCGCATTTTAAACGATCAATTATTGACTTATAATGAGATGTCTGTTTTTGGCAAAACAAGCCATGGAAACGAATCGAGCTATAACCTGGGTTTTTCCTTTTCCAAATATTTGGCCGAACGTTTTGGCGAGAAAATTTTATCGGATATTACCCGCATTTCATCAAAATGGTCATCCTATACTTTTAACGGTGTTTTGGAAGAGGCAACGGGCGTCCCGGTTGATCAGCTTTACAGCAATTGGAAAGATTCTTTAACACAGGTTTACCGGGCGCGCACAAAGATAATCAGCCAAAATGAGCAAAAAGGCAAAGCTGTTGAAGCAAAAGGTTTTAGCAATCTTTATCCTGTTCTTTCGCCTGATGCTTCAAAAATTGCGTATGTTTCCAATAAAGGGCATGATTATTTTTCCCAAACTTCGCTAATCGTTTATGATCGAAATAATCATGAAAAAAAGGTGGTGGCATCCGGTGTTGTGTCCTCCATTTCCTGGTCGCCCGACGGCAGTTATATTGCCTATGCTGCGAAAGATGAAAATAAATACGGATCAAAATTTGATGATCTCTATTTATATGATTTTGAGAAAGATGAAAGTATCCGTTTAACCTGGAACCTGCGTGGCAATAATCCTGATTTTAGCAAAGATGGTAAAAAACTGGTTTTTGTAACCACAACAAATGGCCTGAACCAGTTAAATATCTATCATTTGCCAGAAGATTTATCAAAAGAGGACAAAGCCGTTTGTGCCTTTAATGTAGAGACGGGCCTATATAGCGCTGACTTTACGGATGAAGTCATGCAGCGGGAAGTACGCTATCTGCCCGGTAAAATTGAGCAGGTGTTGGCTTTCACCGAGGGCCGTCAAATTTATCATCCGCGCTGGTCCAATGACGATAAACAAATCGTGTTTGGCACTGCGGTGGAATACGGACGTAATCTGGGCGTTTACAATATTGGCACGGCAACATTTGATTTGTTTATGCAGGCCGAGGAAGAGTTGCGTTATCCGGTTTTTCAGCCCGGTAGTGACTGGCTCTATTATTCGGCGAGCACCACGGGTATTTATAACCTGTACCGCTATAATCTTAAAACAAAAGAAAAAGAATTATTAAGCAATGTAACGGGTGGCGCCTTTATGCCTTCGGTAGCGGCCAACGGTGATATTGCCTATGCCTGTTATGATAGTATCGGATACCATATTTACGAATTAAACCAGCCCCAAAAAGTGGATCCTGCACTGGCTGTTTATGATGAAAACTATATCGAGTCCATCCCCGCTAAAAATTTTGATGATTCGGTTTTGCCGGGGTTTACTTTACGTCCGGACAAGCAAACCTTTACAAATACCTTGATTTTACCACGCCTGTTTATTGATTATGAAACCGTTAAGCCCGGTTTTTACCTGGTAGCATCGGACGTAATGGATGAGTTGACCTTGATAGCAGGCGGGGCAGTCAATTCCGATTTTGATTACGATTTATACGGCAATGTGACCTATCGTAAACTGCCCAAGTGGTTTATACCCTCTTTTAGCCCATCCTTGTTTGCCGAGGCTTTTAACATAAATGCCAATATTAAAGACGAGGTTGTTTTTCATGAAGGTTTTGATGAGCAGGGCAACCCCACAAATACTTTTAGTGGAAAACGGAATGTAAATTTTAATTTATTACAGGTTTCTGCCGGGACTGAATTTGAATTGCTCCCAAAAGGACATTTAACCCTTGGCTATATCCGTAGTATTTATAGGGCGAATTTAAACCCGGTTATCATTCGTTCTTCCGTGCCTGGCCCCAAACCGCTTTCGATCCCGACCATCCGTTACACTTATCTAAAAGGGCATAGTTTTCAGGCGAAGTTTTCATATAATGGAATCGGCCTGGACCGTTTCAATGCCATTAACCCATCGAGCGGGTTTTATCTTTTTGCAAAATTCGGCCATGAATCGGTTGACTTTTTAACTGGTTTTAATACCTCGGGCAGCAAGCAAATCGGCTTGGAACAATTTAAAACATGGGTGTATAATTCGTATGACTTAAGTGTGGAATATTATATAAAAAACCCGTTGATTAAATCACACACATTGGGTTTGTTTTTTAAAGGCGGCTATTTGGACCGGCCTGTAAATAGTTTTTTTAATTATTTTGCCGGGGGGATTCTTGGGCTAAAGGGCTATCCTTTTTATAGTATCGAGGGGCGGCAAAAACTTATTGGCAGCGCGACCTATCGTTTTCCCATCCATCGTAACCTGGATTGGAAGCTGGGCCATTTACAGTTTGATAAACTTTATGCAGGCCTGTTTTATGAGTATGGCGATGCCTTTGACGGAAGTGAAATTAAATTTGAAAATTTTAAACGTGATGTCGGTGTGGAATTGCGCCTGGATAGTTTTTCGTACAATTTGTTTCCTACACGGGTTTTCTTTCAGGCAGCCTGGCCAATTGATGAAGTACAGAATTTTGACCAAAGCCGCGATGAGTTGATTAATTATCCTCAGGAGTGGCGTTATTATTTGGGCGTGTTATTTGAGTTTGATTTAAGGGAACGGTTTGGATCGTTGATTGGCAGCAGGAATTCCGCCTTGGGTAAGTTAAAATTTTGGTAGGGGCTCATTTGTGGCTCGTTGGATTAATGATTGATTTTTATTTTTTAGGACAATTATTAGTCGTGTATTTAGCATGAAAGGAACCATTATGAAAAAAATACTTTTTGTTCTAATTCTATTCTTCTCAAATTTGTTTGCCGGCGATAATCTTACCGGTTTAACGAAATCTTTCAATGCCGGGCAGCTGGTTGGGAAAGAAAAGCCTTTTCAGCTTGGGTACAATCAGAAAAAATTTGAATTGCTGCAAGACGTTAAAGCACAGACCAAGCAAGAGCTAGCGAAAGAATCTAAAAGAAAATCCAGCTTTAAAGCGGTCATGTTTTCAGCGGTTTTACCAGGTGCGGGGCAATATTACACAGAGTCATATTGGAAAAGTGCATTATTTGCCGTGGTCGAGATTGCAGCCTGGTCGGGCTATTTTGTTTATAACGACAAAGGCAAGACCAGGGATAGGGAGATGAAACGTTTTGGCGATGCCAATTGGAGCGAGCAGTATTATTGGAGCAGGATTTATGATAAGGCTGTGGAAAAAGGAAACTGGGACAGGGCAGAGCTAAACCCCGATGCCAATGGAATCGTACCTCAATCTGAGATAGATGGCGCCATCGACCGGTTGAGATATTTGGAGACAAATGGCGGATATCCTCGTTTTACACACACGTTGCCAAGCACCAAAACGCAGCAGTACTACGAAATGATCTATAAATATCTGGGGCAATTTGGCTCGGGCTGGACCGAGTTGGATGATTGGACCTATTATGATTTTAACCCGGAAACAATTGCGTTGACGCCCGATGTAAAAAAGTATAAACATCTAAGAAATACAAGTAATGACTTTTATTCCACCGCTACAAGTATGACACGGATCATATTGATAAACCACCTTGCCAGCGCCATTGATGCTGCTTTTTCAACAAAGGGTTATAACGCCGGGTTAAGTTATTCGATTTATGCTGATCAGAAATTATATGCGGGAGAACGTGTGGACACATACGGATTGGCATTATCCTGGTAGATTGAATAAAGAAAAAAGAAAGAAATATAAATGCGAATGAAAAAAACAGTGTTGCTTATTCTATTCTCGGTAATTGTTTTGCAGGCTCAGGAACCGCTTTTTAAATTACCGAACAATACGGCAATTATAAACGCGGATGTAACGTCTACAAAAATTAAAACAGTCTTGAAAAATTCTGCTTTTAATTTTCAGTTTGACCAACCCGAAAAAAAATCGATTGGGACGGCCTTATTGTTAAGTTTGGTTTTGCCAGGCGCCGGTGAATATTATGTGGGCAACACAAGCCAAAGTAAAATATTTTTTGGCGTAGAAGTTTTAGCGTGGGGCGGCTTTTTTCTAAACGATTACCACGCCAGCTCTTTGGAAAAAGATTATAAGGCCTATGCCCGTCAACACGCGGGTGTAAGCAGTGGTGGAAAAGAGGACGACCAGTATTGGGTAAGTATTGGCAAGTTTGATGATATTTATGCCTATAATAGCCGCAGGGCAAATGAGCGGCGTCTTGATGAAATCTATGATGAGACAAAAGCAAATTTTTGGCAATGGGACAGCAAAAAAAATCGCTTTTCTTATGACGAGAAAAGATTGAAGAGTGTCGATATAAAAAGCAGGGATATTTATTTTTACACCGCCATTTTGGTGAACCACCTTGTAAGTGCAATTAATGCGATGCGACTGGCGCGTAAACACAATAAATCAATTGCCGTCAATTCTTTTAATTATAATTTTGTTGTAAAATCATCTCAGGTACAAAATAATTATATCGGGATTGCCTTGTCCCAGTCTTTTTAAGAGTCAGTATATCCTCGATTTAAAACTGCAATCAATCATCATGATAAATTTAAAAAATAAGCAGATCGGGCAATGAGCGAGCGAATTACAGCATATCATATATTAAGACAATTTGAAAAATCACTTGGCCGCTTAGATGTGATAGAGGCCGATGAAATTTTAAAAAGTGCGCTCGAAAGCAATGAACGGCGCCATATAAAAAATCTTACATCGGGTGTTTTACGGCATAGTGCGTTATTGGACTGGTATGCATCCAAGCTATACAAAGGATACTATCCCAAATTATTGACAAAAATTAAAATTATACTGCGCATGGGTTTGTATGAAATTAATTTTATGTACCACATCCCCGATCATGCCTCGGTAAACGAATATGTAAACCTTGCAAAATTAAGGGTAAACGACCGTGCCGGGAAATTAGTTAATGCTATCCTTCGTTCTTTTTTGAGGCAAAAAAGCAATCTAAAAAAAGAAAAATCCGCCAATCAGAAAACAGATATTTCAACAATGTTCTCTTTTCCCAAGTGGCTTGTGCGCCGCTGGGTCGATTTTTGGGGGATAAGTTTCACGCAAGAGCTATGCAAGGCTCTTAATCAGGTACCCGAGTTTGACATCCGTGTTAACCTTCAGAAAATAGAGATTGATAAATTTGTAGAGCTATTAAAAATAAATGACATCGAGTTTGAACAGTCGAAACGGTTTGATAATTATTTTAAAATAAAACAAATCGGCCTGATACGCGAAGCAGGATTGTTTGAAAAAGGCCTGTGCTCTGTTCAGGATGAAAGTGCGGCCATACCGCCAAAATTATTACAATTAAAAGAAGATGATACATTTTTAGATGTATGCGCTGCCCCCGGCGGGAAGTTTACACAAGTATTGGAAAACACCCCGGATCTAAAATTGGCCGTGGCGGTAGATTCGGATTTATCACGTTTGAAACGTGTAAAAGAAAATATGGAGCGACTTGGCCTGATGGGCAGCCTTGTGGTTGCCGATGCCCGCAATCTGCCTTTTAAGAGAAAATTTAAAAAAATCCTTATCGACGCCCCCTGTTCCGGGCAAGGTGTGATCGGTAAACACCCGGATATTAAATGGCGTCGTACAGAAAAAGAGGTGGCAGAGTTTAGCCGGCTTCAATTTGAAATAATGAAAAATATACCCGACCATCTGTTAAAAAGTGGTATGATGGTTTACAGTACATGCTCGGTCGATAAAAATGAAAACCATAAAGTTGTAAAATCCCTTATAAATTCCCCGGATTTAAACCTGCAAATAAAAAGTGTTTCTACATCACAGGTTAAAAATATTGACGACCTGATTGATGAATGTTTTATAAGTACCTACCCGCATAAACACACCATGGATGGAAGTTTCTCGGCTATCTTAAAAAGAGGATAGAACCATCTTCTGCCCGCTTTTACAATCGCCTGAAAAAAATAAAAGCTTTAATACGCAATATATTGATTATGAGAACTTCAATTTGTATATTTGGCGACTAAATGTTTTGGACTGAAAAGGATGCTTGAAGATTTAACTGGAAAACTGGAATCAACCTTACGCAAACTGCGCGGCTACGGGAAGTTAAGTGAGAAAAATATTTCCGACTCTCTTAAAGAGATTCGGCGCGCCCTGTTAGAAGCGGATGTTAATTATAAAGTTGTAAAAGATTTTATCCAATCTGTACAAGAAAAAGCACTGGGTGAAGAAGTCATAAAAAGTGTTACGCCTGGTCAGTTTATTGTAAAAATTGTAAACGATGAACTCGTTAAACTTCTTGGTACGTCCACAACCCAGTTAAAATCAGCCGGCATTCCACCTTCTATCATCATGGTAACAGGTTTACAGGGTTCCGGTAAAACCACATTTTGTGCAAAGCTGGCGCATTTTCTGCAAGCGCGGGGAAGAAAACCCATGCTAGCCGCGTTAGATGTGTACAGGCCTGCTGCGATACAGCAATTGCGTGTGTTGGGCCAGGGCTTAAACGTGCCCGTATATGATGAGGGTATTGGCGATCCTGTAAAGATTGGTTTTAATGCCGTTAGTGAAGCACGGCGCCAACTTTGTGATACCATCATTTTAGATACGGCCGGTCGGTTGCATATCGACGAGCAAATGATGCGTGAGCTGGTTAATATTAAAAACCGTGTACGTCCACATGAGATCCTTTTTGTGGCGGATGGTATGACGGGGCAAGATGCAGTAAATACGGCGAAGGAATTTGCCGACCGTCTTGATCATGGCGGTGTTGTCCTAACAAAAATGGATGGCGACTCACGCGGCGGGGCAGCTCTTTCTATCCGTGCCGTTACAGGCAAGCCGATTAAATTTATTGGCACCGGGGAGAAGCCTGATGCGATTGAGCAATTTTATCCAGATCGCATGGCATCGCGTATACTTGGTATGGGCGATATTGTCAGTTTTGTGGAACGGGCACAGGATAGTTACGATTCAGATAAAGCTGAGAAGATGGAAGAAAGACTCCGGCGTAATGAGTTTACGTTGGAAGATTTTCAGGATCAGTTACAACAAATAAAAAAAATGGGTTCTTTAGAAAACCTCCTTGGGATGATCCCCGGGATGGGCGGGCAATTAAAAAATGCCAAAGTAGACCCAAAAGCTTTTACACGCACAGAAGCGATCATTAATTCCATGACGTTTCAGGAACGCCGACAACCTAAGATACTAAATGGCAGCCGCAGAAAAAGGATAGCCAATGGAAGCGGTACCCGTGTGCAGGATGTAAACCAATTGATGAAGCAGTACGAACAAATGAAAAAAATGATAAAACAAATGAAAGGCAAATCATTTAAAGGGTTAAAAGGTTTGCCCTTTAATATGGCCTGATAATAATTACTGGAGGTTTAATTTTGGTTAAGTTAAGACTAAAGCGAATGGGTAAGAAGAAAAAACCATTTTACCGGATCGTTGCCGCAGATAGCCGCGCCGCACGTGATGGACGCTTTATTGAGAATGTTGGCACCTATGATCCTGTTGCACAGCCACATAAAGTGGAATGCAAAGAGGATAGGGTTTTTTATTGGTTATCTAATGGGGCACAGCCTACAGATACAGTAAAAAGCTTGCTTCGTGGAAAAGGTTTATGGTTAAAGTGGACTTTAACGAAACAGGGTGCAGATGAAGCAAAAATAGCATCGGAAATGGAAGCTTGGGAAAAGACACAAGTAGAAAAAGCACAGCGTGCCGAAGACAAAGTTTCTAAATCCGAATCAGAAAAGATAGCAAAAAAAGCCGCTGAAGAAGCCGAAGCTAAAAAGGCCGAAGAAGCTGAAGTAGAGGCAGCCAAAAAAGCTGAGGAAGAAAAAGTAGCTGCTGAGGCGACCCCTGAAGAAGAAGCAACCGAAGAAAAAGCAGAAGCAGCAGCCGACGAAGAAACAAAAGAAGATTAAAACGATATAAAGCTATTCAAATAATTGCGCTCAAACTGGTTTAATTATTTTCGGAGGATATCGATATGAAGGAATTCGTTGAATTTATAGCTAAACATCTCGTTGATAAACCTGAAGAGGTTGTCGTTTCAGAAGTTGAAGGGGAACGGGTAACCGTTTTTGAACTTCGTGTTGGTGATGGCGACTTGGGCAAGGTGATTGGAAAGAGAGGGCAGACTGCCAAATCTATCCGGACCTTACTTGCTGCGGCTTCGGCAAAAGCCGGCAAACGCGCTGTTCTTGAAATACTTGAATAGTTTTATAAAGGATATACCATTTCTGCTCCAGTATATTTAATCGGGAAAATTTTAAAACCGCAAGGTATTAAAGGCGAGGTGAAAGCTGAGATTATTACTTCTTTTCCCGAACATTTTGAAGAGCTTTCTGAGTTGTACCTTGATGAAGGGTTGACCGAATCGGTTGAAATTGAAAAAACATGGTTTGCCAAAGGCTGTGTTTTTATCAAGATTAAAAATATCGATTCACGTAACGAAGCAGAAACTCTACGAAATAAATATGTGTATATCCCTGAAACGGAATTATATCCCCTTGAAAAGGATGAGTTTTATCATCATCAGTTGATCGGTATGGATGTAGTCACCGAAGAAGGGGAGGCTATCGGGAAAGTTGAGGACATTGAGACTTATCCGGAGCAGGATTTACTTCTTGTAAAACAGAATGCTGAGGTATCGCACCTGATTCCACTTGTAAAAGAGATAGTGAAAAAGGTAGATATGCAGGCCCGAAAAGTTACCATAAAAATTATTGACGGCCTTTTAGGGTGAGCAAGATGGCTTTAAGAATTGATATTATTACCGGTTTTCCGGAGATATTAAAATCTGCCTTGAACGAAAGTATGATAAAAAAAGGCAGAAATAAAAATGCTGTCGAAATTTATCTGCATGATTTACGTGATTATACGGACGACAAACACCGGACAATAGATGATTATCCCTATGGCGGTGGTGCCGGGATGGTTTTAAAAGTTGAGCCTTTTGTACGCTGCCTTGAAAATATTGACAAAGAGGCATGTATTAAAGAGGCTCAAATTATCTTAATGTCGCCACGAGGTGAATGTTTCAGCCAGAAAAGGGCAACACAATTATGCCTTAAAAAGCATCTTATATTTTTATGTGGGCATTATAAAGGGATCGATCAGCGCATCCATAATTTTTTTAAAATAGACGAACTTTCTATCGGGGATTATATTCTCAGCTCCGGTGAGATTAGTGCGTTGGTTGTTGTAGACTCGATTGTACGGCTTTTGCCAGGTGTTTTAAAAGATATCGATTCTGCCTGGACAGATTCATTTTCTGATAAATTGCTCGATTCGCCTTATTATACACGACCGGAGGTTTTTAGGGATGTGAAGGTACCGGATGTGCTTGTGAGTGGCAATCACGAAAAAATTAAAAAGTGGCGTAATAAACAAAAAATTGAAATAACTAAAAATAAACGACCTGATCTATATAGCGAATATATTGAATCAATAAAATAATTGGGAAATATAATGGATATTCTTCATAAAGTAACAGCAGAACAGCTTCGGACAGATTTACCTGAGTTTCATCCCGGCGATACCGTTGCCGTCCAGGTGCGCGTGGTTGAAGGTGAAAAAGAAAGAATTCAGTTGTTTGAGGGTGTTGTAATAAAAATCCGTGGTGGTGGAATTAATAAAACTTTTACAGTCCGTAAGATTTCGCATAATGTGGGTGTTGAAAGGATTTTTCCTATTCATTCCCCGCGTATTGCCTCGGTTAAAGTGCTTAGAAAAGGAAAAGTTAGAAGATCAAAACTTTACTATTTACGATCTCTTCGAGGAAAAGCAGCGCGTATTAAAGAAAAATAAACCCCGGCTATCCGGGGTTTTCTCTTTTGGATTCGTCATGCACATAAATTTTGATACCCTTGACCTTAATGGCGGAAGATTATCAAAAGGTGTTGCGGGTTTAAATGTAGATCATAAATTATTTACTGCTTTTTATGCCAGGCGTGCCTGTTTATTAAAAGTAATGCAATATCCACCTCATTTATATATTTTGAAGGATGATCCCAATCAATCATAAAATAAGTCTTTTTTTCATTTTAACAGGACTTTTTATATTTACCGGGTGTGCTTCCAAAAGGGCGCCTGGTGGTGGGCCTCCAGACAAAACACCGCCTGAAATCATTTTTACTTTCCCTGCCCCTGATTCCACCGGGGTAAAAAATCTTGTTGATATTAAAATCAGCTTTTCCGAATCTATTGATGAATCATCAATAAACAACAGCATTTTTATATCCCCGCCAATCGGGTTTAAACCTGAATGGACATCGGATGTAGACCTCGAAATCCATTTATCAGATTCCTTAAAAACAGACCAAACTTATGTAGTGGGCATTGGCGCCACTGTGAAGGATTTGAGAAACAATAAGCTGGCCGAAAGCTATCAATTGGCATTTTCGACAGGTGATAAAATTGACCATGGACGGATTTCTGGTAAGGTTTATGGTACAAAAAAAAATCAAACTTATTCCATTTTCGCATTTAACTCACGCCCCGATACAATGACCTTTGTTAAAAATAAACCGGAATATATTTCACAGACGGGGAAGGGTGGAAAATTTCTACTCAATTATTTAAAACTTGGGCGCTACCGTGTGTTTGCCGTGGATGACCAAAATAATAATTTAAAAATTGATGCTGATTTTGAAAAAATCGGGTTGCCTTATACCGATGTGCTTTTGGACTCTTCAGATTTTGTTTTTACTGGGCTGAATTACAGAATAACAAGAATTGATACACTCCCACCACGTTTAAATTCTGTGCGGCCAATCCATAATCGTCAAATTAATTTGAGGCTTTCCGAGCCCATCGTAATTCAGTCAAAAAAACAGATTTCCCTCCGTGACAGCATTTCGACCTCGCCTGTTACCATTTTGGCCGTTTCCCAAAATCTTACTGAGAAAAATACGCTGGAAGTTTATACCAGCCCGATGGACAGTGGAAAAGTGTACACCAGTTTTATTCAATCCTTCTCGGATAGCAGTTTAAACATGGGCAAGGATACATCCCTTTCATTTACAGCACTTTCATTTACGCAACAGGATACATTTCGGGTTGTTACGCTTAGCCCAAAGGACAGTGTTTGGGATGCCCATCCATCCTTAAGTTTTTATTTTGAAGTAAATAATCCGCTCGATAAAAAATCGTTAGTGAGCAATCTGACCCTGACCAGGCAAAATGGTGATACCGTGACAGGGATATTTAATTTTCCATCGGCATTTGAAGCAGAGTTTACACCAAAAGAAAATTTAACTTTAGACAGTATATATACATTCACAGTAAATTTGTCTAAAATAAAAAACGTGTGGGGCGACTCCCTTTCTGATAGCGTGCGTATCCGCCATATTAAGATTAATAGTGGTGATGATTATGGTGAAATTACGGGAACCGTGGTTCGTAATAATTCCTCTGCCGCCACTGTTTTTGTGACGGCATCAGAAATTGGCAAAAAGAACGCCTCTTTTTCAACAAAAATAGATAGGAAAAATGGGTTTAAAATAAATTACTTGCCCGAGGGCATTTATCGGCTTTCATCCTTTTTTGATGGAGACAGCAATGCGGTATATTCTGCCGGAGGGTTGTTCCCATTTTCTTTCAGTGAGCCATTTGTTGTTGGGGGCGATAGTGTCAAAGTGCGCAAACGCTGGGAGACTTCCGGCATAAAACTTACCTTGCCGGCCCCACAAAAATAAGGTTTTTTATGCGATTGGACTTTTTTAAAATCCAGGCAACCGGGAATGATTTTATTCTTTTCGACCATAAAAACCTTCCATCTTCTTTTTTTAATTCAGAAAATATTCAAAAACTTTGTGACCGCCGTTTAGGGATTGGCGCAGATGGACTAATTGGCCTTGAAAAAAATGATAAACTGGCCTTTATCTTTCACTACTACAATTCTGATGGGTCGCGTGGCGAGATGTGTGCCAACGGCTGCCGGGCTGCAATCAATTTTGCCTTTAAAATGGGCTGGGTGGAGAAGGATATCAGCTTTAATTTTCTGGCAGACGATGGTGAACATTATGGGCAATACCATTCAGAAAACTTAATTGAATTGGATGTATTGGCCTCAGGGAAAATCGAAAAAATAAATATTGGGCAATTTAATCCCCCAACCTGGGTGGAGAGCGGATTTTATACAAATACCGGTGTGCCACATGTTGTGTTTTTATGTAGTCCAGAATTTAAATACCAGGCAATCGAAAGTTTTGGGAAATATATTCGTGGGCATCCTGCGTTCTCGCCACAGGGGACAAACGTAAATTTTGTTGTAAATCAGAAAGATGGGTCTGTTTTTGTACGCACTTATGAGCGTGGTGTGGAGCGAGAGACGTTGTCATGCGGTACGGGGATAACAGCTTCGGCCATTGTTGTCAATTCGATACAAAAAAAGATAGCAGATAAAATAAAGGTTTTTACCAAAGGTGGCGAATTAAATGTTATATTCAGTCATACTCAAAAATTAATTTCCGGTCCGGCCAAAATAGTATTTACCGGCCAACTTTGGTATGATCAGTGATAAGGTCAGCCCAGGTATTAATCAAATTTTGACCTATTTTAAATTGAAGTAGAAGCGCATATATATCTAAAAATGACTTTAAAACACGATTATAGATTCCTGATTTATAAGGCAATTACCGAAGAGCATGTATGCCTGCAATTTAATTTTAGATTGATGTGTTTTGAAAATTAAGTGATACCGGTAGAACCATGCCCACCATTAAAAGACCCAAAATAAAGAAACGAAGTCTTAAGCTTGGTAATGCAATTTTGTTTAAACCCTAAAGTTAGGTGAACCATGAAAAAGATTAAAATTTTTATTCTGCTTGTGCTCGCTGCCCAGTTTTATGCCGCATGTTCTTCTTCAAAACCGGATGGGCCCAAAAAGCCTGATCTGAATAAGGCCGAAAATTATGTCTCGGTTGGATTTACACATTTTAAATCGGGTGATGACAGCCTGGCCATTGTATCGTGGCGGGATGCGTTGGATATAATCCCAAAGGATGCCGAACTGCACAATTTTGTGGGCATTGCTTACCACAGGTTAGGAAAACTAAATGAGGCAGCGCGTGCCTTTAAGAGGGCGGTTGAGTATGACCCAACTTATTATGAAGCTGCAAATAACAGTGGTTACCTGCTTTTTCTTCTCGAGAGGTACCCGGAAGCAAAAGATAAATTTAAACTGGCCTTAAAAATAAATCCGGACTATCAGCCGGCAAAAAAGAACCTGGAGCTTGTAAACCAGGTTATGACGGGCAGTATTGCCATGGATGCATTTAAGTATTCTGAAGAGGCCGCTAAAAAAGATGATTATCAGGAACAAATAACGGTGTATCAGCGCGCCTTAAATATTAACCCGGATTATGCCAAAGTACATAATAATTTAGGGGTCGCCCTTTTTTATGAAGGATATTACGATAGCGCCTATCACCATTTGGAACAAGCCGTACGTTTACAAAAAGATTATCCGGAGGCAATTAATAATCTGGGCTTTTTAAACCGTGTGGCGCAAAATTACGATATTGCCATAAAATTATTTTTAAAAGCACTTACCATAAAACCACGTTATGTAGAAGCCCTGAATAATTTGGGGGAGGCCTATTTTTTAAGCGCAGATTTGGATAAGGCGCAAAAAGTTTTTAATGCCGTGTTGGAAATGGACAAATCCAACAAATTTGCATTAAATTATTTAGATACTATTAAAGAGGATCAAGGAGATTAGATGTATATTGTTTTGATGGCCGGCGGAGCCGGAACGCGATTCTGGCCCAGGAGCAGGCAAAACATGCCTAAGCAATTGCTGAAAATATTTGGTGATCGCACCATGTTGCAACAAACGTATGACCGTATAAAAGATATTACCGAAAATGATAAAATTTTAGTTATTACGGGAGAAAACCTTAAGGAAGAAGTGCTTGACCAGCTTCCGCAATTACCTAAAAAAAATGTCATTACCGAGCCCTTTGGAAAAAATACCGCGCCTTGTGTTGCCTTAGCGGCCACAATAATCAATAAAAGAGAAAATAAACAAAATGTGGCCATGGCTGTTTTGCCTGCCGATCATCTTGTTGGGGATGTAGAGGGGTTCCAAAACATATTAAAAACAGCAGAGAAATATGCGCTGGACTCTGGCACTTTAATTACTTTAGGCATAAAACCGGGCTACCCGGAAACAGGCTACGGTTATATTCAACGCAACTCAAAACTGGTGGAGTTAGAAGGTCAAAAAATCTATCCTGTAAAAACCTTTGCCGAAAAACCAAATCTTGATACCGCACAGCGTTTTATTGAAAGTGGTGATTTCTTTTGGAACGCGGGCATTTTCGTCTGGTCTACATTTTCCATACTTGCCGAGTTTGAGCAACAATTGCCCGAGCTGTTCTAAGGCCTGCCCGAGCTTTCTGATAAGATTGACACCCCCGAAATGGACGAGGGAATCCTTAAGCTTTATTCAGCTGTAAAATCTATTTCCATTGATTATGCCATAATGGAAGGCGCTAAAAAAGTGAGTGTGATTGAATCCGATTTTAACTGGAACGATCTGGGCTCGTGGGAGGCTGTTTATAATCTTGCAGACAAAAATATAAATGGTAATGCCAGGCAATTGGGCCAAACCATTGAGTTGGACGCAAAAAATAATTTTTTCTTTTCAGAAAACAAAAAACTTATCGCGGCTATTGATGTTGAGGATATCGTTTTGGTTGAGACAGATGATGCCATCCTTATTTGCAAAAGGGAAAGTTCGCAACGGGTAAAAGAGATTGTGGATAAGTTACGCTATAAAGAACTTGAGCAGTTTTTATAATTTATATTGCAGCTATGCACCGTTTGCGTTTTGGCTCCATCAAAAAATGTTGCAATAATGTTGGTTTAGCTATCGCTGTTCATTTATCGGGTTGGATAAGTGCACCATTTTTTTTTGATTATTCTTTAAATTGCAAAATAATAATTTGGATTTTATTTTATTATTTCAGATAATACTTCCAATAAAACATGACTAACGATCAAAAACTTCAAAAACTCATATTATTTTTAGAATCCCAAAATATTACTGTAAAATCCGACCGCGGCAATTTTAAGGGTGGATTGGTCCGGTATTATCAGGATGATTATCTTTATTTGAACCGTAAGTGGGATACGGAGGCAAAAATTAAACTCATCTTAAAAGAAATTAAAGAACTGAATTTTGACGAAGATACGCTTGATGAGGATGTACTTGAAATAATAAAATATACGTAAAAGCTAAAAATGTAAAACTAAACCGATAAAGCTGAGGGAACAGGATGGAGTTTGAAAGCAGGGAATCGTTTAGGGTAGATTCCAAAAATTTTATTTCGTACCGGTTGTTTAATGCAGATAACCAGGTTTTTCATGAAGGTGTGGCCACAACAATTGATATGAGCCGAACCGGGATTGCAATTATCACCAGTTCAACAATAGAAACAGGGTTGCACATAGAGTTGGCCCTTGGTGTAGGCAATGAAGTTGTAAAAGCAAAGGGTGTGGTCAGGAACCAAAAAAAACATGCGGATGGTTCTTTTCAGGTTGGTATTGAGTTTAATTTTCTTTCTGAAAAAGACCTGGATAAACTTGCTACAGTGTATCCGGATATAAGCAAATAATATATGTTAAAAATACTTATACTCTTTCTTTATGTAACCGTTTTAACCGCTCAGGAACCATTCTTTAGCGAGCCACGTGTTTCTGGAACACCGTTAATGCCCTCGCAAGAATATGTGAATAAATATTTTGATGATTTGAAAAAAAATGATCTATCAAAATTTTATAAGCTAACCAGCCTTCAAAAAACAAACGCAGAAATTGGCGATGAGCAGAAGTTTATTGTCTTAAACCTCAAAAATCCGCAGGCGCCTACGTTTGACAGCAAACTTTTTGTACTAAAAAAAACCGATAGCCAAATAAATGTGTGGGTAGAAAAAGCTGAATTAAACAACGACCATGTAACTACTTCGGTAATTGAGAGCATTTATAATGGTTTGATCAATACAACGCCATCGGGCAGTTTGGACCGCAATAAGGGTATCTTCGAGATTGACGTTCAAGTGTTTGGAGATCCACCTGATTTTGATGGAAATTCCAAAGTTGATTTTCTTCTAACCGACATACAAGACGGCTGGGATGGCTCGGGATCATTCTTCGGTGGCTTTTTTAATCCGGGCGACCAAACGACCAATGCTGGTTCTAACAAAGCGGACATCTTATATATTGATACGTATCCTGGCATTTATAACGAGCTAAATGGGAATGCCACATATAATACGCGAAGTGTTCTTGGGACGGTTTCGCACGAGTTTCAGCACCTTATCCAATATGCAAATGACAGAAGCGAGAAAACCTGGGTAAACGAAGGTTTATCTGAACTGTCTTCTTTTTTATGCGGTTATGGATTAAGGACGCCACAATACTATCTAAAAAACACACATTTAAGACTTTCTTCATGGAACGCTGAAAATTCCCTGCCGCATTATTCGCGTGTGGCTTTGTGGACATATTATCTATACGAAAAATATGGGTTGTCACTTATAACTGAAATTTCAAAAAACAACAAGCAAAGTATGGACGGCATAAATAGCGCCCTTGCCAATCTAAATATTGGTAAAAATATTGACGCGATAACCGAAGATTTTTTTAAGACACTCGCTTTAAACGATCCGGGTATTGCCCCGGAGTATTCTTTTAACTGGTCTGCATTACGATATATAAAAGCTATTCCTAACGATAGGGTCGTCAATTATAGTTTCAGCAAAGATACCTCACTTGCCGCATATTCGTTTAGGGTAATTGAATTTACAAATGGTGATTCTTTAAGTTTTTCCTTCTCAGGGACATCTGTTGAGAATCTTTTTGTACATAAAACTGGCTTTGGTAATACTTCATATTATAATGAACTATTCTCCACAAACATAAGTGAAGTTGGCTTTGGTGAAGCGTTTCATACCTACACACTGTATATTTTAAATAATTCTTCTCAAGGCAAGAGTATTTCGATTAATGCGAGTGCAACACAAAAATACAATCTTAAAACAGTGCAGTATGGCGCGGACGAACCGACCTTTGCCATTACGTCTTCTCAGAATACAAATGCCATTCAATTTATTTCCGAGAGTGACACAACCTTATTAAAATCAATCGAGTTTTATAACTCTGGGGGATCGAGCGATGTAAATGTTCACCTTTACAACACCTCGCTCTCAACAAAAAACCGAAATCCATCTTCTGAATCCTTCCTTGTAAAAAATATTGTTAACACAGGTTGGACACGTATAGATGTGGAAGATTTACAATATATACGTGATAAAGGAAAGTATTTTGATGCCGGCATTAATTTTGTGGGCAATGCCGCCATGGGGTATGTAGACGTTACTGGAAATACCCATATAGGGCGGTCTTTTTTAAAGCAGCCTTTTCAGGTATTCAAGAGTTTGGACGAGCTTCAAACATTATCTGGTCAAAAACTTACGGGCAGTTGGATGATCCGTATGGAGTTAGCCACACCTTTTTCAGGGACATCGAGCGAGTCGAGGATGATTGTTTCGCCAAATCCTTTTCCCGCAACAGGTTCCAATTTTGTAACAATAAAATATACGGGTAGCGCTTCCAATTTTGAATTAAAAATATACAACACACTAGGCCAGCAGGTATTTAGAAAAAGTTATAGTTCGAAAACTGCCAGCTGGGATGGTAAAAATGATGCCGGAAATCCAGTTGCCAGCGGAATGTACATAGCTGAAATAAATGACAAAAATAAGCCCGTTTACGTGCGCTTTATCTTAATACGTTAGCTGGAAATAGCATTTTTTTTGTAATAAATACGGCTTAAATCATAAAACCGACCATTCATTTTAAATAATCAAAGCTTTAATAAAAACACTTGACAGGTTTTTTTGATTGTATTATGTTTATGCTCGAGCCCGGGAAGCACCTTAAACCTAATCTAATTAATTTAATTAACTGTATCATTCATCAATATAGGAGTGTATTATGAAAAGGTTTTTTACCTTTACTCTCTCTTTATTACTTCCAGCTTTGCTTTTAGCTCAAAGCAAAGTTACTCTTAATCCGGGAGGCTCTATTGCAGGTCCTGCAAATGAAGTCTTAAAAATCCGTACTGCTGTTAATGCAGATCGCGGTTTTAGTAAAATCACACCTTATGATCAGTCTTTAGACGCTCTTAATGGTACGATTGATACTTTAAACTGGGCACCTCATTCTGCATACAATGTAAACTTTGGCTTCTTTGGTCAGGATTATATGGTTCAGTGGTTTGAAGCCCCAACAGAAATGGATATCACTGCAGTTTCTGTAATGCCGTCTGATGACGAAAACACAGCTATTAGTGTTAAGCTTGTAAGCATGGCATGGGATAGAGATCAGATTCAATCAACTCAATCTACCGGCCCTGCCTGGTGGGGATATTATGAAGCCACAGGTAATGGTTTTAATGATGTTGGTGGTTTTGAAGAAGATAGTGACGTAACCGGCGCTTGGATAGAAAAAGGCCAGGGCGAAACCAATCAATGGGGAAGCCCATTTGGTGCAGACTTATGGTCTGATCTTGGTGAAGGTGCGCCGATTACTATTGAAAATGGCGTAGAAAGCTGGGTGAGCATGGATCTTCTTGGGTTTAACCCTCAGGTAGTAACTGGTGAGTTATTTGGTGTTGTTACGAAGAATGATGGCCAAACACTCGACGCGGGCCGTTCAGGTTGGCTTGCAAGTAACCAGCTTGGCATTACCGGATTTAAATTATACAGAAATGGTCGTTTGTCTGCAGACGATTATGGTTGGTGGACACGTTTATACAGCTGGGATTTTAATGTTGCAGTAGTTCTTACAGGTGATCGCGCTCCTGTTATTGCTTCTATGACAAGCTTACCAACAACACTTTCTACAGACCCACGGACTGTTGATGCATCTATCACAGATGACAACCCATCTGGTGGTTCTGCTGGTGTTGCATCGGCTACATTGTATTATGTTGTCGATGGTGATACAAATTCAGTTGCAATGACTGGAACTGAGCCTGATTTTTCAGGTGTTATCCCCGGTTTTGCTCCTGGATCTGAAGTAACATATTATATCGTTGCTACTGATGTAAATGATCTTTCTACTTCAAGCCAGCCTGTAACTTATACTGTATTTGAAGCAGTTAATACTATTTTGGTTGCTTACGATGATACAAACTTTGGAATTGGCACAATCAATGCATTTTGGTTGTCAGGCTTACCTTCTGATACAAACTGGTATTGGGGAGTTGACTTCTGGGAAGCACCATTTGGTCCGCTTTCAGTTGAATTGCTTTCTAATTATGAGCAGTTGTATCATATAATGGGCGATGGTCCTTTTAATAGCCCTCCTAATCCAGGTCCTGTTTATATGGAGTGGATGAAACAAGCTACTGCCGAATCTCATAGAAATCTTCTTCTTACAGGTCAGGATTATGGGTATATCTCTGGATTTGCTGATACAACCTTCCCTGTTGGTTCTTTTGAAAGAGATTATCTTGGAGTTGAGACATTAGGCGGACAAGATATTAACTATGGTCCTAATGGTAATGATGAAACTCTTCCATGGATTATCGAACATGTTTCTGGTGATATTTTGACAGGTTGGATGGATGTTCTTTACGCTAATAATGATACATCCGTATTGTCTTACAATCCTACAGGTCCTTTAGGCCTTTCTAACTGGATTGACAATATGACCCTTGATGCTGGTACAGCAATCTTAACTGATCCAAATAATGGTGGCGCTGCCGTTGCTGCACGTAACTAAGGTGAAAACTGGAAAGCTTCTTTCTGGGCCCTTGATCCATTAGGATTAGACATGATTGCAAAGGCTGATTCAGCCCGTACATTCTGGGTTATCAATGAACTAAACCCTGCGTCTCCTGTATTTGATTGGTTTGGTGAAGCAAATAGGCCTACGGCAATTGTTGATCCAACTGTTGTTGTAGATCAGTTTGAATTGCATCAAAATTATCCAAATCCGTTTAACCCAGTTACAACCATAAACTATTTATTGCCTACAGCTGCAAAAGTTGAGCTAAAGGTATTTGATATTTTAGGTCGTGAAGTAGCTACATTGGTTAACCAAAAGCAAGTTGCTGGTAGCCATACAACTACATTTGATGCTACAAACCTTGCATCTGGTATGTATGTATATACAATCAAAGCTGGTAGTTTTAATAGTACAAGAAAAATGTTACTTGTTAAGTAATATAATTCTTTCTTCCGGATCAGCCCATTCAGGGCTGATCCTTTTTTCTTTAAATTAATATTCAGAATTAGTTTAGGTGCTTTTTTTTTATTAACACATCATTTTTTTTTCAAGTTTTGAGTGGGGGATGCTCAAAAAAAACTTAATTACAAATAAAAAATAGAGGTTGTAAGAATGTTACGACTTATAAAGAATATATTAACAGCATTTGTTATGATATCAATTATCGTTTCATGTGTGGAAGAGCCGACTATAGCACCAGCGCCGTCTCCGTTTACACAGATACGATTTGGGAACTTAACCGCAAATATAAGTGGTTTGGATTTTTATGTGGAACAGAAAAAAGTAGCGGCTAATGTTCAACAAAATACATTTTCTTCCTTTGAAATATATACTTCTGGCGATCGTACTTTTGAAGTTAGGGATGCTGCAACAGACTCGGTTTTATATAATAAAAAATTGGGTGCTGTATCTTATGAAGAACTAAGTGTGTTTGGTATAGGTTATTATGATCAGAATATAGACTCTACATCTTTTGATGTTGTAAAAGCGACTGAAGGATTTACATACATCAAAGAAGATGTGCCCGATAGCTTAACTAATGCAATACGCACTTACATATTTGATGGTGTTGGTGCAACTCCTACAGAGGATGAATGGCAACTAAAAATTACTTACATCAACATGGATGATTCTACAGCGAAAGAGGGTACTATTTCTACTTTGGATGGTGAATTAATTAAAGTAGGTGAAGTTGGTGTTACAACATTAACAGAGAACAACTTTTCATTTACTGTAATTGGGGTTGATCTTAAGCAAAATGAACAAACACTGTTTACATTTACCCACCAGTTAACACTAGGCAAAAGAAACTATGTCTATCTTAGTGGGGCTCCAAGTGATATAAAGGTTGGCTTTGAAGAACTTGCTCCATTAGAAGCTTTAGATAAATAGACTATTGAAAGGGTATAAAATGTTTTTTAGAATATTACTACTTACTCTTAGCTTAGTTGTATATGGGTTTTCCCAGACAGGTAAGCTAGTTGGGTCGGTAACCGATTTTGAAACAGGCGAACCACTTGTAGGCGCCAATATTTTACTAGATGGTACTTATTTAGGGGGTGCGACAGATATTAACGGTGAATTTATTATCCTAAATATTCCTCCTGGCACATATAACATAAAGGGTTTGTATGTTGGCTATTCTGATTTAGTTGTTGAGAATGTTCAAATTTCATCAAATCTTACAACACAGATATCGTTAAAGTTACGGCCGGATTCATTTGAATCGGACGTAATTACTATTGTTGCAGAACGACCACTTATTAATAAAAATATTACTAACTCTACTTCTGTAATAACCTCGGCGGATATTGAGAACTTCCCTGCCAGAAGTGTTACTAATATTGTTGCCCAAGAGGCGGGTATTGTTCAGCAAGGAAATAATTTATTTGTGCGTGGTAGTAGAAATGATGCCGTTGCGTATTATGTAGACGGTGTTTTGGTTAATAACCCACTTTCAGGGGGTTCACAGACATCGTTGATCTCTAATGCCATTGAAGAAGTGCAGTTCCAGGCCGGTGGTTATACTGCTGAATTTAGTGGTGCAAATGGCGGGATTGTGAGTTCTACGAGTAAAGTTGGTGGCGAAAATTATAAATTTAATGTTGAATTAATCTCAGATAATTTTGTAGCACGAGGTGAAAATTATTTTGGTGGCAATTCTTTCGGGTATAGTGAATACATTTTCACAGCAGGCGGGCCCGTTATACCAAGTTTTAAAAAACTTAGGTTCTTTATAGCGGCAAATAATTCCTATCAGGATACCCCTCCAGGATTTTATAAAAGCATAAATTTACCAGAGTTAAGAGACCCAACAGTAAATAATGATAAGACAATAGATCTTGTATATCCCAAAGGGCAACGTGCAAATGCATGGCAAAATACATATAATATTCAGGGTAACCTTACTTATAACTTAAGTCCCGTTACTATTAGATTGAATACGAGTATGCGTTTCTCCGAAGGGGAAAATGGCAAGGGTATCACTAATTTTGCAGCCAGGGACCGTACTTCCATTAACGAATCACAAAGGATTACGTCCAGCTTAAAGTTGACTCATGTAATTAATTCAAAATCATTCTATGATGTTATTGTAAACTATTTCAATGATTTTACAATCGAGCAAATGGATCCTATTTTCAAACATAATACATTTGCCTATGGTGATTCGATTCAGAATGCAAATTTGGGTTATGTGCTTGATGGTGATGGCGATCCTACGAATACATTTAAAGCGTATGGTTTTGCTTTCTTAGAAAGTTCACGTCCAAATTTTGGATATGCTAAACAGCGCGTTGAACTATTGGGCGGGAAATTAAATTTTCTTTTCCAAGCAGGAAAACATCACGAATTTAAGTTTGGTGCAGAAGCCAATACATATACAATCAGACGTTATGCCGTCGGTGCGCGAAATATAGCCCTAAATGCCAGAGCTGTTGCAGATGGAGAGCTTTATGATATTTATAACGGTGTAAATAACTATGGATATGACCCTGTCGGAAACTTAGCTGAGTCAGGAATAGAAGCACCTAAAAAGCCAGTATATGCAGGTGCCTATGTTCAGGATAAATTAGAATATGAAGATTTAGTATTAACTGCAGGGATTCGTTTAGACTATATTGATATCGATGATTTTAAATTCAAGAATCCTAATAATATTAAATTTGATAATAATGATATTATTGATGTCGCAGAGACAATAAATATTGATCCATATGTTTTTCTAAGCCCTCGTCTAGGTTTTTCTTTTCCTGTAACGGATAAAACTATATTTCATGCACAATTCGGTAAGTTTGTACAGCAGTCAAAGCTTAGGGATTCATATCTTGGCCTTGCAAATGCATCAACCGTAATTAAAGGCGGACTGGCTTATAGCAATCCTATTGGTTTTGGACTTAAGCCTGAAAGAACTACACAATATGATATTGGTTTTAAACAACAACTTGGTGAAAATTTTTCGTTTGATATAACAGCATACTACAAAGACATAAAAGACCAGATACAATTGCGGCAAGTATTTGCTGAGCCAGGCGCTGCGCATGGGTCGTATTATGCATTTGTAAATGGCGATTTTGCTACGACTAAAGGTATTGATATCAAACTTAACCTAAGAAGAACAAATCGTTTACAAGGATCGGTTAATTATTCATTTGCCAGTGCAAGAGGAACAGGGTCTAACCCTTCCAGTGCCTTTCGGCAAATATGGGGCCGTCCAACAGCAGAGCCATTTTTTCCACAGCAAGTTTCTGATGTTACTTTTAATCAGGACCATGTAGGCTCCGTCAACCTTGATTATAGGTTTGCTGATAATGATGGAATGGAAATTCTTGGTTCCAAGCCGCTATCACAAATGGGATTTAATTTATTGTTCCGTTTTAACAGTGGAAATAAATACACAAAAGCTGATGGTTTTGGTAGATGGCCGAGGCCAAGTGAGGCATTAAATAGCTCTTCAACACCTTGGCAAAATACATTAGATCTCCGTGTTGATAAAACATTTAAACTTGGACCTTTAAGTGCCAATGTTTATTTGTGGGTTACGAATTTGCTTAATAGAAAAAATGTTCAGGCTGTATTCATTCAAAGTGGAAATGTTGAGGATAGTGGCTACTTGGATGCAGAAGGTCAAGCTAGGTTAGAGACTTACCAAAAAGCAGGTACAGATAATTTAGGTAGAAGCTATGCTGATATATATAAGGAATTAATTTCCGCATTGGGATATGGCGACACTGCTTTTGGTACCACCTCGAGTGGTGGTGGTGGATCATACGCAAGTATGTTTGGCCCCCCGCGCCAAGTAAGATTTGGCTTACGATTAAACTTTTAGAGAATGAGTTTAGGAGACTAAATAATGAAATTATTAAGATTTAGGTTGGTTTTTATACTAATAGCAGTAGGATTATCACTTAGCTTTAAGAGTGGTGATTCAGAAAATGGTTTACGCAAAGTAACCATAAACGATGATTATAACTATATTGCCATTAACCAAATATTTATGTATGTCGCAAATAATGGTAATAGTGCTTATGATCCATTTAATGCAGGCAGTGGTTTGTTTTGGCCAGGTGGTATTACTAACACTAATAAGGCTGCAATTTTTGAAGATGGCTTGGTATGGGGTGGTAAAATTGGGCGTGAAATCCGAGTTGGTGGCAGTACTTACAGGCAAGGCCTTCAAGCGGGTAAAATTTTACCTGACGGTACAGCGGATGACCCTAGCAGGCCACGTTATAAAATATTTAAGATACGAAAAGATTTTAGAACATTACCTCCCGGCGCTTTAAAAGATAAATATGAAGATGATTATAATAATTGGCCCGTCGAGGATGGCGCACCGTGGGTGGACGTAGACGGTGATGGTGTCTTTACGCGTGGGATTGATGAACCTGAATTTATTGGCGATGAAGTATTATGGTTTGTATCAAACGATCTCGACGAAGCAAGGACACTTAATCTTTACGGATCAAGTCCATTAGGCTTGGAAATGCAGGCCACTATATTTGCTTTTAATGATATAGGTGACTTAGGTGATATCGTTTTTAAAAAATTTCTTTTGATTAATAAAGGTACTAACACAATAAAAGATATGTATATTGCACAATGGTCCGATCCTGATCTTGGTGATGCAGGGGATGACTTTGTCGGTGTGGATACATCATTAAGCTTAGGTTATGTTTTTAATGGTAAAGAAGTTGACAATGTATATTTACCGGGCGAACCACCTGCAGCGGGATATGATTTCTTTCAAGGGCCAATTGTACCTTCACTAGGTGATACAGCTAAGTTTTTGGGGCATCCACGGCCTGGCTATAAAAACCTTCCATTGACAGGTTTTACAGCATACATAAATGGTGATCCAGTTTTAAGAGACCCTGAATTAGGTAGTTATACAGGAACTCTTGAGATGTACTTTTTCCTTACTGGTTTTAATGGAGATGGAGATCCATTTGTTAACCCGGAGGGCGATACTGTTGATATTATTTTAACAGGTGATCCCGTTGCAAAAACAGGTTGGTATGAAGGCGAAGAAGAAGGTGCTTGGGGTATAAAACCTGGTGACAGAAGATTGGTGATGTCTTCAGGTCCATTTGTTATGGCACCTGGTGATAGCCAGGAAATAGTGGTGGCTGTTATTGTTGCCCGTGGTGCGGACAGGTTAGACAGCGTTACAGAACTAAAGAGAAAAGATATTGCTGCTCAGATAGCATTTGATTTAAACTTTAACTTAACACCACCACCACCACCGCCAACCTTAAAGACGTTTGCCGGTGACCAGAGAATTGAATTATATTGGGAAACAAACGCAGAAAATTACGATGTTTTGGATGTTTTATTAAGCGGGTCCGGCTTAGATGACACAACATATACTTTTGAAGGTTATCGTGTTTTCCAATTTAGTGATCAGGCTGGTAGTGATAAAAAACTCATTGGTATTTTTGATATACCAAATGATATTACTACTATTTATGGTATCGAAAGCATTAATGGCGAAAACGTGACAGTGCCCATTATCAAAAGTAATAATAATGGTTTAAAAAGAAGCCTTTCGATTACTTTGGATGAGTTGAATGGACGGCCGCTTAGAAATGGTACTCCTTATTATTTCGCCGTTACAGCTTACGGTTATTCGCCAAATAGTATTACAAGCTATAAAGAGAGTTCACCAGTTATTGTTGAGGTGATTCCAGCAAAACAGAGAATTGACGTTACTTACGAATATGATTCCTCTGAATTAATTCTCTCTGCTTCGGATGATAATCCCGATGCTACAATAGGTTTTCTTGTTGTTGATCCCAATGTGATGACCAACAGCACTTTTACTGTTGACATAGTTGATGATGGAGCTGATGGCTTAGCATACAATTTATTTAAGGACATTGATGCATCTACCAGAGATACAATCTACTATGAAAAAACTAGATTTACATCGCGTGCTGGTGCTGATTCCGCCGAAATTTTTGATGGCGTGAGCTTTTTTATTGAAGATACCGGACTGGACAGTTTAAATGATGTTACATCAAGGTTTAAGAACTTTCTTGAAATTGCAAATGGAACTGGGGTACTTGAAACTCCGGTAAATGTTAATGGTAAATTGAACTCAACCGGCACATGGAAATTAACCAGTGAAGGCAAGAAGGATGATAACCGTGATAATATTAACTGGTCGGCTTCAGAGCCAGGAATCGAAACATACGAAATACGGTTTACAGATTCTGGGAGTGAGTACTATGCCACAGGTTATGCGAACGGATTTGTTACAACAGCCCCTGTTAAAGATGATTTCAAAGCAAAAAATAAAGTACCGTTTGAAGTCTGGACATTGGGAACTGATCTGAATTCCACAGATGATGATCAGCGACTTATAATTAAGATTCTTGATAAAAACAAATCAGATAGTACTGCTGCCATCCCAGATAGTGTTTGGACACAGTTTCCAGCAAGTGATCCAAATAGGGCCAATCAATGGGAGCAAATTTTTGTTTATTACCCAGTAGATAGTATTTATAGCGAACCATTGCCAGATCGTTCTGGATTTTCAAATAAGCCCAAAGGTCTTCATAAATTTGGCCAATTAATCATCGAAGGCGATCTTCCTTCAACAGGCACTATTATAAGATTGGATACTTGGAAGCCATTAGCAGCCGGCAATAGTTTTACAATTAAAACAACGGAAGCAAACAATAATGATTTGGTAGCTGCAAAAACGAATATTGATAAGATAAATGTTTTTCCAAATCCTTATTTTGGTGCCAGTGCTTTAGATAGGTCGAAATATCAAAGTAATATGCGCTTTATCAATTTACCGGCAAAAGCAACTATAAGAATCTTTAGTATCTCCGGTGTTTTTATTACACGCTTGGAAAAAGATGATGATTCACGTTTTAAAGATTGGGGCCTTAGAAACATAGATGGGCTTCCGGTTGCAAGTGGTATGTACATTGCCCACATTGATATGCCTGGTATTGGAACAAAGATATTAAAACTAGCCGTTATCCAGGAAAAAGCTGTTTTAGATGGTATCTAATAAAAAGAGAGGTTTAAAATGAAAATATTAAAAATTGTTTCTATACTTTTATTACTATCAAGCACAGTGTTTGCTGGTGGTGGTAATCGTACAGGTACAGCTGGTGCACAGGAATTGTTGATTCCTGTTGGTTCAAAAGGCATTGCACTTGCCGGATCGCATATTGCAAATATGACGGGCTTAGATGCGGTTTACTATAATCCTGCTGGTCTGAGTGGCTCGGATTTAAACACAGAAGTCATGTTTTCAAGAATGAATAGCATAGGCAATATTGATATGACCTATGGTGCCATTGCAGTAAATCTATCCGATTTTGGGTCTTTGGCTTTTACAATACGCTCGTTAGATTTTGGTGAAATTATGGAAACAACAGTTGCTCTTCCCGAGGGTACAGGGAGTACATTCTCTCCAAGCTTTGTTGTCCTTGGGTTAACCTACTCTAACTTCCTGACAGATAGAATTAGTGCTGGTGTTAGTTTTAATCTTATTTCTGAAACCATACAGCGTACAAATGCAACAGGTATTTCTTTAGATGCGGGCATCCAGTATAGTGAGCTTGCAAATATTAAAGGACTTAGTATGGGGGTTGTTTTAAGAAACTTTGGCCCTCAAATGAGCTTTGCAGGAGAAGACCTGGCGCGCCGTGCCACTGAAACAGAAGGACTTCGTGGCGAGCAATTGCTATTAATTCAAGCTGAAGATTTTGAGCTGCCTTCTCAATTGGAGCTTGGTTTGTCTTATAAACAAGATATAAGTGATCAATTTTCAGCTACATTGTCCGGTACATTTCAGAATAATAACTTCTCGAATGATGAGTTTAAAATTGGTGCTGAATTTAATTACGATGACATGATATTTGTAAGAGGCGGTTATGGCCTTTCACAAAATAGGAGTGCCATTGGTAATGATGATAACCTTTATGGCCCTGCGTTTGGAGCGGGTTTTAAATTAAAAGGTGATCTAAATCTTTCCATTGATTATGCTTTCCGTTCTGTAAGATTATTTGACAACAATCAGGTTTTTGGTTTATCGATTGGATTTTAGATTTAAAGTTCTTTCTCTAAATAGCCCCTATATGGGGCTATTTTTTTTTAATTTATTATTTTAAGCTACAGGTTTTAAATATGCGTATTATTCTGTTTTTATTTTTAATTAATTGTAGCATACAGGCACAATCCATATTTAATGTGGATTTTGATGTTGCACGTTTTGATATGTCAGATTCAACAAGCCGATTGGAGATATATTACAGTTTTTATCATGAAGGGATGACCACCCAGGTTGTAAAGAATGATTCAATTATTCGGGGTGCAATATTGGTGAAGATCAAGGCTGAAGGTCAGGAAAAAGATCAATACTTGGTAAATAAAATTTATAATTTTAGTTCTAAAACCAATAGTAAAAATAGGGCCACATTAGGAATATTGAAATATGTACTTCTGGAAGGAAGTTATTTGTGTGAACTAAAAGGCAGTGACATGAATCAGGAAAATTCCATTGATAGTGTCTCATTTATTTTTACTATAAATGGTTTTAAGGAAGATAAATATTCGATTAGCGATATACAATTTGCATCGTCATTGAAAAGATCTGTACCTGATTCAAAATCAATTTTTAAAAAATTTAATTATGAAGTAATTCCAAATACAAGCGGTATTTATGGCGAACATCTTCCGGTACTTTTCTTCTATTCAGAGTTATATAACCTAAACAAAGGTTCTGTTTCCCCCTTTTTAGATTTATCCTACACCATTCAGAATCAAAATAGTGAAATTGTATTTTCAAAGGCTAAAAAGCTTAATACTAAATTAACGTCAATAATTTTTACCGAAGCAATAAATGTATCAAAGTACGTGACGGGGAGTTATTCATTGACGATTCAAATAAGTGAAAAAAATTCCAACAGTTTAGAAAAAAAAATTAAGCGGTTCACCGTTGTTAATCCGAATATTGTCGACACTGCTAAGACAATTACAGATAAAGCCGTATTTTCATCAGAGTTTGCCGAGATGACAATGGATGAGCTAAATAAAGCCTTTAATACAGTAAAATACATTAGTCAAAAAAGAGAAATTGATACGTGGAAATTGTTAAAGAGGAAAGCTGAAAAAAGAAATTTTTTATACTCTTTTTGGAAGCGAAGAGATAAAGATTCTGACCCCAATATAAATAAAACTAAAATAGAGTATTATAACAGGGTTGATATCGCATCAAAACGATTTGAAACAATGCAGAAAGAGGGATGGGAAACAGAGCGAGGAAGGGTATATTGTATTTTTGGTGAGCCGGATGAAATTGAAAGATATCCAAATGAAAATGAATTAGCGCCCTACGAAATTTGGAATTATTATGATGTTGAAGGTGGGGTAATATTTGTGTTTGGAGAACTTTTTGGCTTTACAGATATGACGCTGATCCACTCCTCAAAAAATGGTGAAATATTTGATCCTTCCTGGAGGGCAAAGTTACAGAGATAACACAAAAATTATAGTAGTGTTTAAAAAAATGTAAATATACTCAATATTAAATTGGAGGATTCATGGTTAAACGACTCATCAATATATTAATAATTTTATTTTCATTTATGCAAATTGCATTTGCTGCAAAATCAAATTCCCTTTCTTTAAAAAAGGAAATAACTACTACTGATTTTGTAGCAGGCCAGTTTGTTGTAAAATTTAAGCCAACTGACGGCTCTATAAATAACAAGGCCTACAGCTCTGTTTTATCCAGATATAGTATTCAAAAAAGTCAGAATATTTTTGCGGATGCAAAAAACAAAGCTATAACAAATAAATTGAATCTTAACAATGTTTTTATAATGAAAACAGATGTCGGCGCTGATATCCTTCAAATTGTTAAAGAGCTTTCTGATGATCCGACAGTTGAATATGCAGAACCTGTTTATCTAAATAAGCTTGATGAAACCACTCCTGATGACGCTTTGTACTCTCAGCTTTTTCACTTACCACAAATTTCTGCACCTCAGGCGTGGGATTTACAATTTGGGCCTTCTAATGTAGTTATTGGAATAATTGATACAGGTGTCGACTGGGACCACGAAGATTTGATTGACATAATCTGGACAAATACGGCAGAAATCGATAGTAATGGTATTGATGATGATGGCAACGGATATATTGACGATGTTCGTGGTTGGGATTTTGTAACAGGAATTACCAATGCGGCCAATGGTGAAGATGGCGATGAAGAAGATAATAATCCTATGGATTTTAATGGGCATGGCACGCATGTTTCCGGTATTGCTGGGGGCCATACTAATAATACGAAAGGAATTGCATCTGCTGCAGCCGGTGCCATAATTATGCCCTTGCGTTGTGGTTATAGTGCAACGGATGGCAATGGATATGTTCCATCTGCTTTTGCGGCCAATGCATATATTTATGCTGCTGATAATGGCGCCAATATTACAAATCAGAGTTCAGGAAATTCGGGTCAATTAATATTAGATGCCGCTTATTACGCTTTTTTAAATGGTGTTTTAATCGTTATATCTGCTGGAAATGGCAATGATGTAACACCTTCCGCCCTAGGTTCTCAATCTTGGGTTATATCGGTTGCCTCTGTTCGTTCAGACGATGTAAAATCCTGGTATTCGAGCTTTGGCGAGTATGTAAATGTATCTGCGCCTGGCGGGGATTCTCAGGAAGGAAAACAAATCTTAAGCACTTATGTTAGCGATAGTAACACAGATTATGTAAGTATTCAGGGTACATCCATGGCTGCCCCATTGGTTGCATCGGCAGCTGGATTGATTAAAGGATATGAACCGGATATTAGTGTGATTGATTTATTTGAACGCGTCGTTAAAACGGCGGATAATATCGATGCGTTGAACCCAGGCTTTGTCGGTAAACTTGGCTCTGGACGGATAAATGTATATCGTGCGTTAACTGAGCAACCTGTTGCTGAACCCAAATTTGTTGTTTTATCTACAACTGTTGAAGATTTAACGCCCGCTCCAAAAGATGGAAATGGCGATGGACGGTTAGACCCGGGTGAAGTTGCAAATATTCAAATAGATATCAGAAATATCTGGCAAAATGCAGAGAATGTTTTAGTTGAACTTACAAGTGACCAATCGTGGCCAATTACTATTTTAAATGGTACAAGCGCACTTGGAAATGTGGGCGGTATTTTAGATACAAATACCTGGAATGCGACGTCGTCTTTTTCTGTAAGTTGTGCTGACGATGCCTATCCTACCTCTGTAAAACTAACATTGACCATAACTGCTACAAACTTTAGCCAGTCTATAGATTATTATCTTTCAATTACACCTCGCGTTTTATTTGTTGCAGATTTCGCTTCCACAAATAATGAACTGTTTGATTTCTCATCTTTTTATTTGGATGCACTGGGGAATAATGGAGTTTCTTTCGACCAGGTCCACCATTCAGAGACAACCGTAGACGCAGACTTATTAAACAGGTATAATACAGTGATTTGGGCCTGCGAATGGGCATTCCCAACATTGGAAAAAAGCGATCAGGATGCATTGTCCAATTTTATGGATAATGGTGGATCGTTATTCATATCCGGACAGGATATTGGATGGCAACTTAATGAAGATGCGGATTTCACAGGAACGGGCATCCCGTTTTTTAATAATTATTTAAAATCGACTTATCTGGCGGATAACGTTGGTTTTAATTATATCGAGGGGGTTGTTGATGATCCCATCACAAATAAAACATCTTTTGATTTTTATCAGGAACGCCGGTCGCTTACACAACAATTTCCAGACGGAATAAGCCCCCTTGATGGCGCAAAGTCAATCTTAAACTATGAAAATAGTCAAAGTGGCGGCATCAGCTATGACGGAGATTACCGTCTTGTTTATTTTTCTTTTGGTGGTTTTGAGGCTATTACCGACAATGAAACCCGCATAAAATTAATGGGCAAGATTACAGATTTTCTAGATGGGGTTGATATTAACCATCAGCGTATTCGTGACAGAGAAGAAACTGCCGGGAATTATGATGTAAATTTAGGCATCACACTCGACACAGGTGTTGTAGATTCTGTGCTTCTTTATTGGGATACGGATGGTGAATTTCCATTTAATATTAACAGCATGGCTTCTACAGGGGATGGTAATTACACCGCTTCGATTCCTGCACAGGAAACAGGTACAACTATTGAGTATTTTATTTATATAACAACAAGTGCAGGCAAGTCCACGGTTTCACAAAAATATACATTTAAGATTGGTGCCGATAATACAAAACCGGTTATTGATTTAAAAAATGATCCATATTGGGATACTGTAAATGCCTTTGGCCCGGCGCCCTATAACTTTACTGTTTCCATGGATGATAACCTTGGTATCGATTCTGCCACGACCCGTATAAATTATTGGGCGGATGGTGGTAATGTGCAATCTACAACATTGAGTTTCTGGAAAGAAGACCTCTTTACAGGTTCCTTTAATTTTGAAGAAGCTGTTCCTCTCGGAAACGCGGTAAATTATTATTTTAGTGTTTCTGATGCATCCACAGCAAAGAACGAAGCCGTCTCCGACACTTTTTCCTTTAAAGTCGATTCCATGCAAACACTGGATGGATTTGAGAAAGACCTCTCTAAATGGGATACCGGTTTAGGCTGGAATGTAACCGACGTAAAGCCCAAAAATGGAATTTTTTCTATTACAGACAGTCCGGACGGGGAATATGAAAATAATCAAAGCAACCCCTTATCTTTTAAAATTCCATTCAATTTATCCAATTATAAGTATGCCGAATTTAGTTATTGGATTCGCTCTACGCTCGAAACAAACAAAGATTCACTTTTGGTTGAAGCCAGCAATAATGATGGTGCGGATTGGAAAATGATCTCAAATTTTGCACGTACTGGTTTCTCATGGAGAAATTTATCTGCGGATATGACGGATTTTACCGGACCGGGCAATGAAAATGTATGGATTCGTTTCCGCCTGCAATCGGATAGTGCGGTTGTAAAAGATGGTGTTTATTTAGATGATCCTGTCATCAAAGTATCCACATCGCCCGTAACGGCAATCATTGATGGCGAGTTGCAAATACCAAAGAAATTTTCTCTAAAGCAAAATTATCCAAATCCGTTTAACCCGGAAACAACTTTGGAATTTTCACTGCCACAACAAGCGAAGGTGACACTGACTGTCTATAACCTGCTTGGCCAGAAAGTGGCACAGCTTCTTTCCAATGCCGATCATCAGCCCGGAAAGTACAAAGTGATCTGGTTGGCTAAAAACGATTATGGTACGGATTTGGCCACGGGTGTTTACGTTTACAGGTTAAAAGCAATCTCTAAAGATGGCAAAGCAAAAACATTCACTAAAAAAATGCTTTTCCTGAAGTAAAAACTTTAGTGCTGGATAATAAAAATCTATAAAAAAAATAACCTCTCGGACAATTCATCGTCTTGAGAGGTTATTTTTTATTTACTTTAGAAAAGGTTTTAAAGCGCGAGAATAAAAGCGGAAAAGAATAAAAATAATTATCGATAATTTAAGTCGGAGGTAGTGCATGCAGGGCAGATCACAATATTTTTTTAAAATTTTAGTTTCATTCCTATTAGTTTTAACACTCAACTCTTATTCAGCAGAAAGTAATGATACTGTAAAAATTCAATCCATTTTAAAATCTGCAAAAATTACCAAAGGTAAAAATAACACGGTGCCGATAGAAATAAAATTCGCAAAAGACAATCGGATGCCTTTAACCTCCTTTTGGTCTGCATATAGTGCCGAATTGCAATTATCTGAATTAAATACGTTTAGGCCGTATAAAGCTTTTTCCGATAATTTAGGCCAAACGCACCATCGTTATAAACAATATTATAAAGGACTGGAAGTAGCCGATATCCAGTACGTTGTTCATGAAGAAAAAGGCATGGTAACCATTGCAAACGGTCAAATCATTAAAGGTCTAAACTTAGATATTACGCCAACTTTGTCAGAAGCAGAGGCATTAAAATCTGCACTGGGCCAGCTGAATGCAGAAACTTATATCTGGCAAAATACTCAAAATGAAGTTTTGATAGACAAGGCGGGCCAGGATGTAAAAACGGCATTCTATCCTAAAGGTAAGTTGATGATCAGCTCGACTGTCGAGAAAAAAAATGTTAATGCTTATCGCCTTGTTTACCGGTTCGACATCTGGGCCGAAAAACCTTCCTGGCGCTATAATGTAGACGTGGATGCCCATACCGGCCAAATCATCAATAAAATTTCCCTTATCCAAAGTGGTGATATTAGCGGTGAAGGACAGAGCCTTTATGATGGAACAGTGCAGTTAACTGTTTCGGATAGTGACTACCCGGTCCCACCTGTCGCGACGGTAAAATGGCATGCCGATAGCTGGAATGCTTTTGATGGTATTGGTGAAAGCTTTTGGGTTGCCGATCCTTCAATTGGTGATGAAGGCGGTTATGAAAATGGCTGGTACGAGGTGATGGATACAGATATAATCACCCTTGAAGGTGATACATTGCAACTTGACTTTGTTCATCGTTATAATGTGGAAGATCCTGCCGGCGCATCTGCACCTTATAATGGCTGGGATGGGATGAATGTGCGCATCTCGATGGATAGTGGCGCTACATGGCAGGTTTTGAACAATCCCAGTGTAGCCTATAATAGTTCGAGCTTGTATAGCTTTGGCGAGATTTATGGCGAAGGCTCTGGCGTTGCAGGTTGGGGCGGCAAACAGTTGGACTGGACACCGGTCTCTTTTGATCTCTCGGCTTATGCCGGTAAAAACATTCAAATCCGTTTTGCCTTTGCCTCGGATTTGGGTTTATCGACAAGCGATGGCGCGCCGGACCTGTTTGGCTGGCAGGTAGATAAAATCGCAATCTCCAATAGTGAATCAAATATCTATTTTAACGAGGGTGACACCAGTTTGGTGACTTTTACAACTCTTGCATCTTCGGAAGCAGAAGTAACCGTGGTAGAGGGAAATTATCGCCTCAGGGAAGCAGGCAGGGCAGCGGGGATATTTACATACAATGCAAAAAACGGGGATTCCTTTTCAGCCTCGGAAGATTTTGTGGACAGTGACAGCAATTTTACTGCTTCCTATGATCAGGCAGGGGTTAGCGCCCATTGGGTCTTGGAAAATAATTACGATTATTATCTTTCTGCTTTTAACAGAGATAGCTATGATGGCAAAGGGAGCCGTATCCGGGCGTATGTACATTGGAGCACGAATTGGACCAATGCACAATGGCTGGGTTCGTTTATGCGCTTCGGTGATGCAGATGGCGTTAGTTATGGTTCGTTGGTTTCGATTGATGTAATCAGCCATGAGTTTGCACATGGTGTAACCCAGGAAACTGCAAATCTCATTTATCAGGCGGAATATGGTGGTTTGAACGAGTCCTTCAGTGATATTTTTGGGGAGAGTCTTGAAAATTACATGAAAGGCGAAGTCGACTGGTTGGTTGGCAGGGAATTTGCTAAATCGGCAAGTCCTTTTCGTTCCATGTCTGATCCGAAATCACTTGGTTCGCCGGATACGTACGAGGGTGATAATTGGGTGAGTCCCTCGAATTTGGGTTTTGACAATGGTGGCGTTCATTTTAACAGTGGTGTTCAAAACTATTGGTTTTATCTGCTGATAGAAGGCGGGAGTGGTACAAACGACAAGGGTTTTGCATATAATGTTACCGGTATCGGTTTTGAAGATGCCCAGCAAATTGCTTATCGCAACCTTAGCGTTTACCTTACGCCAACTTCAGAATTCTCTGATGCGCGCCTGGGCGCAATAAATGCTGCCGCGGATTTATTTGGGGCGGGTTCGCAGCAATATAATTCTGTGATTGATGCATGGGACGCTGTAGGTGTTACCGAACCTTTTCTTGCTGCCACGGCTTATGTAGGTCAGGATTCTGTTCAGTTTGAGGCCGAAGTTTTAAGCGATACAACTTTCCAATCGGTCGATATTATAAATTTGGGGATCGATTCTTTGACAATCACCAACCTCTCGACGGACAGTGAAAATTTTGAAATTGTTGGTGACATCATACTGCCGTTAAAAATTGGCTATGATGATACTTTAACCGTTAAAATGTCTTTTCATGCCGGTGAGGAAAAAAATTATTCTGATTCCCTGCGCTATGAATCTAACGACCCAACAGCAAAACCTTTCCCGATAAAAGGGCGGGGCTACGTAATCCATGGAGTTGTGACGGACAAGTTATATGCTGTGTCCGACCAAAGCGGCGGCGCTGTTTTGCTGAACATCGTACCGGACAGTTCCACGCAATTAATTGGAAATGCCGGGATCAATAAATTATACTCGCTGGCACTGAACCCGGTTTCGCAAGAATTGATTGCCACAGATTTGAATGGCCCAAATACAGATTTGATGCGTGTAAATACCGCGCAAGGCGATGCGCATGTGGTTACCAGCGTACCGGTCAAACAAATGATTTCTATTGCTTTTAAGCCGGGCACAGATTTATTATACGGCACGGCGTATAGCACGGGCATTTTATATCAGGTTGATTTTAGTACGGGCGATACGACACGGATTGGAACAACTGGCGCAACACGCTTTTACGCGCTGGCTTTTAATCCGATCGATGGTCAATTATACGGCATGACCCGTTTTAACGATCTGTACAGCATCGATATCCAAACAGCTGCCGCGACAAAAATTGGCAATACCGGCATTAATAATATGCGCGCAATCGCCTTTGACGTGGATGGAAAATTAATGGGCGTTGCAGGCGTATCGGCCAGTGTTTTAAGTGATTTGGTACAGATCAGCACAACAGATGGCTCCGGTGTTATTGTGGGTTCCACCGGTTATTCCAAAGTAAATGGCCTGGTGATTACAGGCTCGGTTGTAACGGCTGTTGAAACAGAGACCGAAACCATTCCGTTAAAATTTAGCTTAATGCAAAACTATCCAAATCCTTTTAACCCGCAAACCACTTTGGCATTTGGCCTGGCAAAGCAAGCTACGGTAAGCTTGGCGGTTTATAATTTAGCGGGGCAGAAGGTGGCGGAACTTGTCAGTAAAAAAGTGTACCAGGCCGGGCAACATAAACTTACCTGGCTGGCAACAAACCAGTACGGCGCGGCATTGGCAACGGGTGTTTATGTTTATAAACTTACGGCCCAAACCAAAAATGGAATTGTAAAAACTTTTACAAAAAAGATGATTTTGATAAAGTAATTATTCCCGAAAAACCTATTCCAGCGTTGAGAATGGGAATAAAGCTTTATAAGATAGTTTTAAAAACTCCTACAGGCCTGCAAATAATCTTGCAGGCCTTTTTTATTTAGTTAATTAAAAAAAGTAAAAAACTATTGCAATCCCGGATTTTTTTTGTATATTCATTCCGTTAGCAAATGTTAAGCCCTTTACGTTTGCTATACTTTACTTACCGGATATTTTGAGGGGGATACCCGGTGTAAATTTGTGCTGAGCCTGTCGAAGTAAATGGAAAACAGTTAATGCCAGGGATGGCGTCAATTAATTTTTATTTGGAACAAACACATGCCTTGCCCTCAACCTTTCTTAAAGCCTTATTATTCTCTTATTCATCCCACAAATTTTAATACATGTGTTTTTTTATCAACTAATTGGGTATTTCATTAAAATTAAGGAGGCCTTAAACTATGGTAAATTAAAAAGCCCGGTTTATGCTGTCGACATAAAACCAGGCAAAACCAAACCCACCTAAATGAGAACATGGAGAAACCATGAAGAAATGTATTTATTTTTTAATTATTAATTTTTCATTTTTAATTTTCAATTGCTCTCAAAACCCCTCCAAACCACCGGAGCCTGTCCTGCAAACCCGGGACACGATAACCGTAAGCATTGAACAAGTAACACACAGAAGCATAAGCTTGCGCTTAAACAGCAAATTACAAAATACAAAAAACAAATATGTGTTAAACAGCATAAGCGGGGCGGATACTTTGTCTTTTGTCATTTTTACTTTGTCATCAGCGGACACGCTTATTATTGACGACAACGAAGGCCAAGGCCTGGCCCTGGACAGCGAATACAGCTACTTTGCCTACCGTATTGACAGCCTTGGCATAGCCAGGGACACAAGCGAAACCATAACCGCCAAAACCCTGGCGGCCACCAGCCACGATTTTACCTGGACGGAATATACCTTGGGTTCCGGGGAACTGTACGATGTGTGGGGCACGGATGAGAATAATGTTTATGCCGTGGGCGGGGTAGAGACGGATTCAGGCTATTACAGTATAATACATTGGGATGGAACCGAATGGAGAGGTATTGCCCAGGAAGTCGGCGGGAGTTCTATTTTTGGATTCTCTGAAAGCGATATTTGGGTTGCTGGAGGAGGTGTGGCTCATTATGATGGTTCTAACTGGCAATGGATAGATCATTATAGCCAAAACAGTCAATCATTCCCATTAGACCAAGTCCTGTACGACAACACACCCTACCGTGCCATTTGGGGCACAAGTAGTGCAAACCTGTACTTTGCCGGGCGTGAAGGGAAAATAGTGCATTGGGACGGGGAGAAGGCAGAGGTTGTTTATCAGGTAAATAACAGTTCT
>JAJRVW010000233.1 GCA_024277115.1 Calditrichota bacterium | reverse complement strand
GAATTGCTTTGCTCTATGCGGTCAATCATGTACGGTAGAATTATCTACACGTTCCGACCTGAGGTAGGAGCCCGGTGCGGTAGTTCCGCACGCCGGGATCTGTGCGGGGGGAGCGGGGCAACCCGCCTCTCTACCGCGATCCTTTTTTATAGATGGTAGCTTAGGCCAAGTTATAGTACCATTCTTTTATTAACGTTATAACTCTTGTCCTTAAATGTTTTTCATGGGTCTATTATCATGAAATATTTAGTTGAGAGCATCCGTGCTAAAAATGGTAATTATGCCTGATTCAGAAATCTGCATTTTTGAGTGCATAATTTTATCCGGCAAAATAACAAAATATATATTTATTATTATTTTTTCATTTTCCTTTTTTATCGAAGGTAGTTTAATTAGATTACTTTTGAACTCATCAATCGTAGAATTATCAATTATTTTAATTTCTTCATAGCTATTTTGTTGAGCGTTAGACATTAAATATAAGGATGCTATTTTGAAAGCATCTTCATTGGAAATTGTATTATTTCTAAATACATCTTGAATAAATAGGTCAAATTCTTTTTTTTCAAAACCTCGTAAATAGTAAAACTTCCCTGAATTTTTAATTGCAATTACATATAAATTTGGATGCGATACAAACTGCTCATATCCTAAAAATACTTTATAATTTGCATTCAGGCTTTGCTCAATATTCTCAAGTTTTATATTATCCGGAGCTTCATATCCTTCTTCAATTTGATAGTTTGGATCTAAGAAAGAGAACAAACTATTAACTGATCCACCTTCAACAATAACAGAATCTCTTTGAAAAAAATTCTTTAATGCAGTAAGTTTAGAATATTTTAAATTCACTGATATAATGTTGCCTGCAAAATGCTTTTGCTCCTTACTGGATAACTTACCAATATTGTTCTGCGAATAACAGTTTTGTAATAAAAGTAAAACTAACAATGTTCTTAACATTTCGATTCCTCTTAATAAATATTTATAAAGAATGTTTTATCAACCTTCATCCTTCTTTTCATTCTCTTTGTACTCTTCCACTACTTTTTTACCAGCCTGCTTAGCTTCATCTTCATTTTCCTTTTTACCGTCTTTTGTCTGTTCATCATTGAAGTATTCAGTTGGATTTTCAGACCCTTGTTGCACGTGTTTTAATTCATGAGCAGTAGTCTGAGTACCTTTGTTTCCATCACGACTATTATCAATAGTGACATCAGCACCTTTAAACTTAACTTCTTTAACCTTACCAGATTTCTTGTCCTTTCTAACTGAAAACTTATTCTGAGTTAAACCTGTAAGGCCTCTTTTTTTAATATTTCCAAATTTAATTACAACATCTTGCTTTAATCCTTCAGCATGGGTTACAAGTTGTTTACCTGTTTTTGTACTTGCAACATTCGCAACAAATCCTTTCAGTTTTTTAACCTGTTGAGGTGTTCCGGCATAAACTATTTTTCTACCATCAGGGTCAATATGTTTTAATGGATTGTTTGCAACATAATTATATGGAGATAAGGAAGGATACTTTCCAGCCAGAGGATCGACAGAAAGCCAGCGTCCTGTTTGTGGATCATAATAACGGGCATTTGCCGAAATATTAAAAATCATTACAAAAAGAAAAGATAAGAGAATAAATCGTTTCATAGTAAGTCCTTTCAGTTATTTGTGTTCTTTGAATTCAAGTTTTTCTTTTTCACTTTTTTGCCTTAAATAAAATTCGCGTGTTGTCTCAAAAACCATTCCTAAATCCCTGGCTTTATTTTTATGATATTCTGATTTCTTATAGAAACTGTCAATTAAGGATTCATAACGGCCTGCAACCACCGCCTGATTAAAGTCTTGTTTTTGGGTGCCAAAGGAATGCTTTGGTTGGGATGTTGTATTTTCCTTTATCAAAGAAGAATTATCCTTTAATGGGGTTCTAAAGGGATTAGATGGGTGCATCCTCTTTTCTCGTTCACCTTGAACTTTATTTTGATAGTCAAAAGCAGAGGGTCTTTTAGGATGAACATCCCAGGGTTCGGATTTCTTTTTACTCCTATCAAAATCGTCTGATCCTGCCCGCACCAATTGTTCATAATATTTGGCTTGAAAATAATAAGTCGTTCCAATGTTCCAATGTGCTTCGCAATCGGTTGAATCGTATTTTAGGCCTAATTGAAGCAACCGTTTGGAATTAGTCAAATCAATCCCTTCTTTTGTAATACAAATCCATGCGTGGTTATGCACCATAGTTGCAAGATATTCCTTTTTTGAAAGGGTTCTCAAATAACTTCCACTTTTTAAGCCTTCACCCGGGATTTTAAAATCCTTAACATATAGTAAATCTTCTGTTATTACACCCTTAGACGTTGTTTCAATGTCATAATACTCGTTAGAATCTTTATTTACAATATACCTGCAAAAGACATGTTGAGGGGCGCGGACTGCATAAACAGGCCATCCAAGGCGGTCGGCCAAAACCATGTATAACATTGGCAATGTGATACAAGTACCTTTTTTAGAAGCAATCAATCCGTTTAAATATCGGTTGTTTTTTTGATTGCCTTCTATGTCATCATAATCAAAAGAGAATGTTATAAAATCATTCCATTCACCCGCTTTGAAAAGATAGGTATTTAGTAGTGCAATTCTGGATTCAGGGTCTTGGTTTCCCTTATTGTGATACTTTATTGCATTTACCATATAATCAAGCGCATAATCAAAGAACGCAACATTCATATTCGGATAAGCTTCTTTGGCAATAATTAAGCAGGCCAAGCCTAAATCGATTTCATCTTCTGGTAATTCCATGATCTGTTCTATAGTCTGGCCAGTATACGATTTTTGAGAGTAAAGAAAAGTTACAAGTAGCAAGCAATGTAGAATTGAAAATATGTATTTTTTCATAAGCATTTTCCGTTTAGTTGAAAGGGCTAACGGACAAGCATAAGCTGATTTGCCACTTGTAAAACCTGCAAACCGAAATGTCGCGGTAGGAATACCCATTACTGAACATCCCCCGCACAGATCCCGGCGTGCGGAACTACCGCACCGGGCTCTTCAATGGTACTCACTACGCATTATGGCAAAACGAAACCAAATAAATCTTTCTGCTT
>JAJRVW010000232.1 GCA_024277115.1 Calditrichota bacterium | reverse complement strand
TTTACTTTCATTGTCCATCTCCTCTATTGATGATTTTTATGGCCAAAACAGCATAATTGTATTTATTGCTAATAATTTGTATTTCAAGAAGGGTGCCAATAAAAATACCCTGGGCTAAGATGTTGTTTTTTAAAGGGTGCCGATGTTTTGGATTTCCGGTATGTCGGATTATGGCAACAAGGATAATTACAATAGTGTCGCTTCTATCCGACAATGATCCTTGCTAAGCTGATGCAAGCGCAGACAAGACTTGGGTCACATTAATTTTACTCTTTTTAGCTTATCATTTCGCTTCATCAAACGATTTTAAACAAATCCTTTTGCAAAGTGCATAACCTAAAACTAAAAACAAGGTGGACAGATGAGAGCTATTCTACTTATTGCCCTATTCATTTTTTCCTGCAATACACCCAAACCTGAGCCTGTTATCATTAACGCCGGCGTTGCAAATGAGTCAGGATTAGATATTATCTGTAAGGTGGTAAAAATCGAAAAACTAAATAAAACACGCTTTAAAGTTGTTACTGTTTTGGATAAAAATTACGCGACAGCCAATTATTCTACGGGTGATACACTGGAACTCTATCCAAATTATTTACGGACAGAAGGCGCCGGGATTAATTTAGAAGATGCGCCAAATAAAAAGATGAACGCCCTGCTTTTATTAAATAAGGGTGCAAAAATTAACGCAAAAATAAAGCTGCGTGGCAAAGGCAAAAAACAACATGGTTTGATTATGGGCTGGGAGTTAGAAAAATAAATATTTTATTTAGAACTGAGATAATTTGAATTTTGGTAGTGGTCAAAGTTTTATGAAATAATAAATAATTCGACAGGCCCATGAACCAAAAGAAAAAAAGGTTTTTAGAGGCATAACAACATGATAGATTAAAAAGAAGTATCGTCTTTAAGGAGCCCTTCCCTTTTTTATAAGGGAAGGTGGCTTCCCGACCCGTTTTTCAGTCGGGGAGACGGATGGATTAAAGGAATCTAAAAACTTACCCATCCCCTAACCCCTTCCCTGATCCAACAAGGGAAGGGGGACAACCCCGCCTCATTTTGGCGGGGCTAAATTAGGGAGAGCAGTATTTTTCTTGATAAACCATTGTAAACACGATACTTACATAAAATTAAACAAAAACTTTGACCACTACCTGAATTTTGAAAAGGAGAAAATTATGCAGAAATTTTTGATACCCGTACTTGTTTTATGTGTCGTCTCAACGTATGCGGTCAATCCGCCGAGGCAGGGGAAATTCCCTGCAAAACTTGTTGAAGCCTTGCGGGACAATCCTGACCTAATCCAATATGGCGATCCGGGATGGATAAAAAAACTTGAAGGCAGGCGCGCAGCTTTAAAAAATACAAATGGAAACCGGTTGGCTAAAATCAAAAATAGTGATCTTTTTGTCCTACCGGTTTTATTAGCTGAATTTCCGGATGGTAGTTCCATCATCAGTAAAACCACTTTCCAAAATACACTTTTCGACAATAACCCTACCGGGACAATGACCCAATATTATAATGAAGTTTCCTATGTCAATTTTCAAGTTACAGGTACCGTTTATGATTGGGTCACAGTCAGCCAAAACCGTACTTATTATGAAGGTAACAATAATGGCTATGGTACTTATCCGCAGAGCGCAAAGGGTTTGGTGCGTGAAGTTGTAGAATTAAATGACGCGTCTGTGAATTTTGGAAAATATGATAATGACGGCCCGGATGGTGTGCCCAATTCGGGTGATGATGATGGTTATGCCGATGCCGTCGGGATTGTTTATACCGGCGCCGGCCCGGATTGGTCGCCGGGCAATTCACACATCTGGCCACATATGAGTAGTTTGGGCGATAATGAGTTTACGACCAATGATGCAAAATCAGGCGGTGGCAATATAAAAGTCAGGACCTATTTTATCTGCCCGGAGCAAGGTGGTAGCGGAGATGGCAATGGCAGTATCCGGCCAATAGGCGTGTACGTGCACGAGTTTGGCCATGTGCTCGGATTACCCGATTTGTATGACCGGACCGACGCCACCGAAGGCCCGGATTTCGAGCCCTCCAACGGGATTGGTGAGTGGGGACTTATGGCCAGCGGCAGTTGGGGCGGAGATGGCGACCATACCGAAACACCCTCGCATATGACAGCCTGGAGCAAAATTCAGATGGGCTGGCTAAACCCGACAGAAATAACGTCTGTGGTAGATAATCTTGCGCTAAAAAATGTGGAAGCCAACGCCCAAGCCTGGCTCCTCTGGGAGGATGCCTATGCAGCAAGCAGTTACTTTTTAATAGAAAACCGGCAAAAGAACGGGTTTGATAAATACCTGAACGGGGATGGCATGATTATTTACCATGTAGATGAGAACCAGCGTTGGGGCCCGGTTGCCTGGTCATCAGGGTGGGTGAACGATGACGAAACCCATAAGCTGGTAGATATTGAAGAAGCCGATGGACTAGCGCATCTCGATAACAGTATAAACAGGGGCGATAGTGGCGATACTTTTCCGGGAAGTTCCAATAATACATCCTTTACAGATAGCAGCATTCCAAACGCTAAGGATTATAATGGCCAGGCCAGCGGTGTATCCATTACAAATATTAGTTCATCATCTTCAACAATGACGGCAAATGTAAAACCGCGTCAAAATTTGGGCTATATGATCAAATATGATGAAGGCGCGCTTTCCGGCTGGGGCTGGGGATTTCAAGACCCAGCGGATTCCTGGGGCGGTGTTAAGTTTTTTCCATCTTCATCCGGTAAACTCACATCGGTAGATTTTGGCCTGCGTGAAGCGGGCATCCAATGGGAAATATTAGTCTACGGCTCCTTTTCCGGCAGTACGCCCGGCACTCTGCTTTCTTCGAAAAGCGGTACCGCCGATTTTAGTGGCTGGCACACCGTACAACTGGACGACGAAATAAATATTACGGCAAACAGTGAATTTTTTGTGGCCATTAAAATTATCGGAAAAAGTTATGCCATCTCTTACGATCCTTATGGCGCGTTAAGCGGGCGTTCCTATTTTTCGGGAACGGGAACGAGCTATTCTTCAAACATCAGTGGATCGGGCGATATAAATTTAAGGGTGCGAATTCAAACCACAGAACCCACGGCCATTGACGATAATAATGAGATTTCCGCCCGTTCGTTTCAGTTATTTCAAAACTATCCCAATCCCTTTAATCCGGAAACAAAAATTAGTTATCTTCTTCAATACTCAGCTAATGTAAAGCTTACAATTTTTGACAACACTGGAAAAGAAATCCTACAATTGGTCAACCAATTTCAAACACCTGGTTTACAAAGTGTTACATTGGATGCTTCAAATTTACCAAGCGGAGTTTATTTTTACAGATTGGCGGTAGCAAACGGTTTTATGCAAAGCAGGAAAATGGTGCTTTTGAAATAGTTCCAAATGCCTAAAAAAAATATCTATCGCATTGGTTATAACGATAAAAGATTGTAAAGATGAAAATGTGTTTACTTTCCCCCTCATATATTTTAAAAAATGGTTTATCGGTTTACCAAATCCTTATAAACCCTTACAAGAATTGGTTTAAATTAAGTTTGAAATATAAAGTTAAATTGTTAGCTTTATAAGAGAAAAACAAAACGGTATGTACATTCACGGATTAAAAACCATACAACTTCCGTGTAGAATAATTAGAATATGTAAGAATAAGTATACATGTTAAAAAAATATAACCATATTTGAGGAGTGTTTATGAGATTCATATACCCACTTTTATTTTTTATTTCAGTAAATTTGTGTTTTTCACAAACATTACAAGTCAAGTCCTAAATGTTGTGTACTTTGTTCTTCAAGCGGTTTAAGTTCTGATGAAGCGTAGCGGAATCAGAACTTAAACCGCTCGCGCCAGTTTGACCCACGGTTCAGTTTTATTTTTTAGTATTTCCATATCCAAATATTTTTGACCTGTTTGCCACTGCTCGGACTGTT
>JAJRVW010000016.1 GCA_024277115.1 Calditrichota bacterium | reverse complement strand
TTTGGATATGGAAATACTAAAAAATAAAACTGAACCGTGGGTCAAACTGGCGCGAGCGGTTTAAGTTCTGATTCCGCTACGCTTCATCAGAACTTAAACCGCTGGAAGAACAAAGTACACAACATTTAGGACTTGACTTTGTGTTTAAAAAGGGATAATAACAATGTCACAAATTAAGATTATAATCATTATTCTTTTTTTAGGGCAATTATTACATGCCCAATCATATATCCCAATAAATAACGATAGCATTTATGTGCCTTGCCAGATAGGCGAATCATTTACAAATTCTATTAAATGGGGTGCGCTTACTTTTGCATTTTCTGCCTTTGGTGCTTACACAGCCATTGGCGATGAACTAAGCGACGGGATTTCACAGGGAATCGTCGTAACATTTTATCCATCATTAATCGGCTCGGCAACATTTCTTGGCGCATTTACAACGGATTATATTTTATGCAGCAACCGGGTTAAAGTGCGCAGAGGGGGAAAAAACAATCTTGGCTTTATTTTTGGTTATACCAACAGTTTAGCTTCTTCCAGACAGGATGGCACAGACTTTGGACTTTCTTATAAGTTCAAGAACAAACAGTGGTACTTGCCAAATTTGACCGAACTAAACTTTGCCCGGACGGAATCCACTATTTCACTACATGGATCCAAGAAGAAATTTCAAAAAAAAACTTTACGGATAAACCTGGAACGACTTGTTCATGTAAAAAAAGCGCTCTATACTTTTTATGGAGTTCAGGTTGGTTATGCCGCCGGTTATTATTATAAACGATTACCAGAGCTGAACAAGAATAAAAAAATCAGCGCACAAAAGGCCGTATATTCCCTGAAAACAGGGATAGGCTTTAACCTGCATAAAAATATGATGTTTAAATTTTATTATCGATATTTTTTGAAAAATGCCCATAGTACCATTTCAGGTGTCAAGACAACTAACGAGAACCAAAGTTATTTACTTGGATATTCACTTACTTTTTATATGCTTTAGTTTGTAAAACTTCCAGGCTTGCCAACCCTTTAAAAACCAGCGTCTTTTGATAAACCAATTGATGCTCTTTTCCAAAATCGGCCAGGATGGTTTTCTTTCCCCACTTGAGCGCATTCTTTTTTGTAGCATTTCGCCACATCCAAAATCCCCAATTGCGTGGATTGATATTATCCGGGAAATATGAAACGCCGCTTCCTTTTCCGGTAGGTGTTAAAACAATTATTTTCCCACCGCTATTTAACATATTTTTTGCTTCTGATAATAAAAAGTGCGGATCATCCAGCAGAAAAAGAATGGAACAGAAAGTAATCACATCAAATTTTTTATTTTCAATGAGCAGCTTCTCGCCTGGCTTGCTTACATAAAACCCGACATCATCCAATGCCGGGTTTTTTTTGCTTCTTCAATCATCCAGGGATTTTATATCCACGCCAAAACACTGTGTGCCGGGCAGGGCATTTATATTTTCGAGCAGCATGCCCGGGCCGCAGCCAATATCGAGCAGACTCCCTATCGTCTTGTTTTTGCCCACTTCATGTATAACAGGAATTAAAAAATCACTGTACCATGGCATAGATTGAATTTTCTTAAAAAATAAAGCGCTCTTTTTTTTATCCATTGTGGCCGCCTAAAATTTATAACCAATATGAAAGGTTAAAAATGGGAGGATTGGGGCGATTTCGTATGAGTTGCTGCCCACTTCTGTTTTACCGCTGATTTTGGTTGTGTATCCAATTCCCATCCAGGGCTGTACGTAAAAACCGTTTTTAAACGGAACCCAACGATACCCGCCAGAAGGCATAATCAACAAATTTGTAAATGACGCATTGCCAGGCCCGGCAGATTTATTACTCACTTCATACGTTTGTATGGCAAGTTGATTGCCAACAAACCAACCTGTGTTCTCCTCATTAAAAAAATAATTTGAAAAGAAGCCAATGCCTTGGTCTAAGGTAACCGACCATCCCTCATCTTTATTGTCCGGGTTTGTGTCCACTAACAGATCAGGGAATTCCATGGAATAGATCCCTGCGCCCAATTCCCAATGGCCCCAACCGGCCGGCGTAACCCGTGCATGAAACGCATATCCGCTAAAGGCAAATGTGCCCGGATCGGTTTCAATAGAAAAGGTTGTTTTGTCTTGTGCAAAAAGCTGCGAAGTAAATATTACCGATGCAAATAAAAGTGTTTTAAAAAAATTATTGTTACTTAAAAAGTTCATTACATTCTCCAATTTATATTATTAATATTCTTTATATGATTTATATATATTTAGGGCAAAAAAAATATTACATATCCAGTTCCTCCAATAAGTGGGCGATTGTTGTTCCTTGTAACTTATTTTTCATTTCTTGTTCAGCGCTGTCAAGTACGCGCCCGATCGCATTTTGGCTGATTGTTGGCTTTGTGCCTTGTACGTTCAAATTAAAATCTTTACGGAAAAGCGCTTTATTATTTTCTACCGCATTAAAAACATCCAAGATTGTTACAGACTCGGCGTTTACCGCAAGGCGAACACCACCCCGGGCGCCTTCACGTGTTTCAATAATCCCGGCACGGGTTAAGCTTTGCAATATTTTTACGATCGTCGGATTCGGAATATTTAACGATTTTGAAAGTACTTTGGTTGGAACGAACTCAAACATCCCTTGCCGCACTTTATCTGCCACAAACACGATTGTAATTATTGCTTTTGAGAATGCCAGTGAATAGCTCATGCTTTCTATATACCTACTTATAAACTTGATATAAGTTATATTTAGTTTTATTGTTTGTCAAATTTTTTATGGCTTTTTATCCATCTTGGCCTAAGTGTGTTTTGAAATGATTGAAACCATTTGCTTATAATCATTAATTTTACAGAAATATTATTCTTTTAGCCATATTTAATTATCCATTTTTTGTTTAAGTTAGAGTTTCAAAAAGATACGAGAACACAGGTTCCAATCTTTTGGTAAAACATCTAACTTCCCGCAAGATCGGCTTGATTAAATTGTTTTATATTTAAAAAACCCTATCTTATCAGATAATTAATTTGTAGAGAGATTACGCAAATGGCTCAAAAAAACGGTGTATTGCCCAGGTGGCTGCAAGATGGTTTTGTAAACTTACTTCGTCCGATTGTTTCACTCTCATCCAGGCTGAACATGCACCCCAATACATACACGGTTTGGGGTTTAATTCTTACCTCGGCTGGAACGGTTATTCTCATCTGGGACCCCGCCAAAATCCACTGGACAGGTCTTCTTATTCTTTTAGGTGGTGTATGTGATATACTTGATGGCCAACTAGCCCGGACATCGAATAAGGTCAGTAGATTTGGCGCGTTACTGGACTCCAGCATCGATAGATATTCAGAAGTAATTATGTTTTTTGGGATCGCTGCATTTTATGTGGGAGGAAACCACTACTTATTATCGGTTGTTACTTTTGTGGCGCTTGGCGGTTCAACAATGGTAAGCTATGTACGCGCCCGCGCGGAGGGCTTGGGCTTTGATGCCAAAGTAGGCTTTATGCAACGCCCGGAGCGTGTCGTTATTATTGGTCTTGGCGCCCTGCTCCACTATCCCGTATTTTCGCTCACAATTTTTTATGTGGAAAATTTTCCTGTGACACTTTTAGAAATAGCCATCTGGATTGTGGCAATCATGGCAAATTTTACTGCAATACAACGCATTTTATATACAAAAAAACAAGATAACAACATTAACACTGGAAGCTAAAATGACACATTCGTTTAAAAAGAATATTCAGATAAAAAATGTAAAAGGTAAAGTAGGTGTTTTGTTGCCCGGCCTGGGAGCTGTGGCAACTACATTTATAGCCGGCGTATTAGCTGTACGCAACGGGATATCAAAGCCCATTGGCTCTTTAACACAGATGAACCACATCCGACTTGGGCGGCGCGATGAGCACCGTAACCCAAAAATAAAAGAACTTATCCCACTAACCGAACTCGATGATTTATATTTTGGAACATGGGATATTTTTAATGAGAATGCTTATGAATCGGCCATAAATGCCGGCGTGCTGGAAAAGGAATTGTTAAACCAGATAAAAGATGAGCTCTCGGCAATTAAACCGATGCCAGCCGTATTTAATCGAAAATATGTAAAACGCCTGGATGGCTCTCATGTAAAAGTTGCTGCAAACTGGTTTGAGTATTATGAGCTTATGCGTCAGGATATCCGGGAATTTAAGGCAAAAAACAATCTTGACCGCCTGGTTATGGTATGGACGGGTAGTACCGAAATTTTTCTTAAGACAGGTAAAATCCATCAAAGCAAAAAAGCTTTTGAAGCCGCGATGAAAGAGAACCACCCGGATATCGCCCCAAGTATGATTTATGCCTGGGCGGCCATTGCCGAGGGTGTGCCCTACGCAAACGGCGCACCAAACCTTTCTGCCGATTTTCCTGCGGCGTACGAATTTGCCGCTGAAATGGGCGTACCACTTTCAGGCAAAGATTTTAAAACCGGCCAGACTTTAATGAAGACCATTTTAGCGCCCGGATTAAAAGCGCGTATGCTTGGCATAGAAGGCTGGTTCTCCACCAATATTCTTGGAAACCGTGATGGCGAAGTTTTGGATGATCCGGAATCATTTAAAACGAAAGAAGAAAGTAAATTATCTGTGTTAGAGCAGATTTTACAGCCGGAATTATATCCGGATTTATATGAGGATCTTTATCATAAAGTGCGCATAAATTATTATCCGCCCCGCAAAGATAACAAAGAAGGCTGGGATAATATAGATATTTATGGATGGCTCGGCTATCCGATGCAGATTAAAATTGATTTCCTGTGCAGGGATAGTATTTTAGCGGCACCCATTATTCTTGATCTTGTTCTTTTCCTCGATTTAGCTTCCAGGTCCGGCTTTAAAGGAATCCAGGAATGGTTGTCTTTTTATTTTAAAAGCCCCATCCATGATGCAAACCTTTACCCGGAACATGATTTATTTATTCAGTTAATGAAGTTAAAAAACACACTGCGTGTGATGGCCGGAGAAGAAGAAATTACACATCTTGGACTGGATTATTATATATAAATTTGATGGATATATTTCTTAAAACCCTTATCGATTATAGCGGGCTAATTTTTACACAACTCACGCTTGGCAAAAAAGGGTCATTTGTATTTGCAATATTTTTTGATATGGACTTGTACATAGTTTCGCTCGTCATTATTACCACCGACATCGTGTTAATGTTTTTTGTCGAGAGATTATTTCATGTTACATCAAAACATGTCTTTCCCTTTACGCTGTTGCAACGTAAAGCCGAACGGCTGGAGCAAAAAATAAAACAAAGCCATTTTGCGGAAAAAATAATAAAAGTTGGCCGGGTAAGTACAATACTGCTTACGGCAACACCTTTCGCGGGCGGTGTGTGGAGCGGGTTGATCCTGGCAAAAATACTTCAAATAAATACCAAAGAGGCCTATTGGATGGTAAGTATTGGCACTGTCATTGGTTGCCTCATATTTTTACTGGCCGCAGAAGGTATAATAAACCTCATCTAAAACAATCACACAGAATTTAAATTTCTAAAAGGGATTTTAGAAATCCACAAAACACAAATAATGTGAGTTTGATATAAGAAAAAAGATGCTTGCAACATGACATTTACGGCATATTGCAGGATTATCTGTGTTTTGTGATTTGTAGATTGGAATTTCAGGTAGTATTTAAATGCTTCTGGCGCAGGTTTTCCCACCAACTGGCAATATGAGGCGACACATAATATGAAAAAATTGCCAAACCAAATCCTGCAAAAATATCTATAACATAATGATGGCGCAAATAAACCGTGGCTAAAACCAGGCTGATCCCGGGAATTAACAAAATATAAAATAGTTTACGTTCCATTGTAAAAGCATACATTAAACTGATTAATGTAATCGCGCAATGAAGGCTGGGGAAGGCCCCACGTGAAGAGGCGGAAGAAATACTTACCATTTTGGTTTGGGCCTCTCCCAACCAACCGCCGCCAAAACTTCTGATAAACTGGTCTGCCAGTACCAAACGTGGAGGCGCCGCCGGAAAAACGATATACAAAAAATAGCCAAAGTAAAAACACAAAATTGTCCCTAACAAAACTTTTCGCATTTCAATATTACGCTTTTTAACCAATAGATAAACAACCACGACAACAGCAATTATAAAATAGTTCATATAACTGATACTAAAATATTGTGTTAGCCAGGGATGATAAAATTGCTGTGCCCATACCACCGGCTGGACTCCGAACATGGCTTGGTCAATGGCAATGAGTTTATCATGAATATCATTTGGGTTAACAAAATGAATGGTATCGTGTAAATTTGTGTAGATGGCGAGGCAAAAAGCAAATGGCATCACATCTCTAAGCCAGTATAGATATTTCCAATACGGTTTTTTCTTTACAAAATAAAAAAAAGCAGTCATCAGGATTGCTGTAACGACTAAACGTGTAATACCACCATAAAATTTTCGTGGTATATTTCTTTCGAGCTCTATAAAAAACCAGTTTGCTCTCAGTGTAATTATAAGGGAAGGGATCAAGAACAGGAGGGCAATTAATTCTTCCAGTCGTAGCCTGTATATATTATTTAGAAAGTCCCACTTTTTTTTCATTTTCTTAAGAAACCTTTTTTAAATTGATGTTATAGAATAAGATGCCATTTTAAGAAATCTAAAAATTATTTCATAATTAAAATGTCAATGTACATGTTTAAAAAAAATTCATATTAACCCCGGATATATATTGTTTTAAAAAGTATCATTTTTGATTAACTTTAAACCATCCAAAATAATCCAAGGTACAAAATGAAAACAATTATTGAACCCTTTCGCATAAAAGTTACAGAGCCATTAAAGATCATATCAAAAGAAGAACGCCGTGCGGCCCTGCAAAAAGCGCACAATAATGTTTTTCTGCTCAATTCGGAAGATTGTGCTATCGACCTGCTTACAGATAGCGGCACAGGGGCGATGTCCAAACGGCAATGGGCCGCCATGATGCTCGGCGATGAAAGTTATGCCGGTAGTCCTTCTTTCCATAAATTTGAAAAAACCATCCGCAATATAACCGGCATGAAGCACATTTTCCCAACACACCAGGGCCGGGCGGCAGAAGGCATTTTAGCGGCAACCCGCACTAAGCCCGGAAATATCGTTCCCAACAACAGCCATTTTGATACTACCCGTGCAAATTTTGAATTTGTCGGCACCAAAGCCCTGGATTTAATTTGTGAAGAAGGATTGGACAATGCAAAAGAGGCGCCTTTTAAAGGGAATATGGATATTGAAAAACTTGAAGCCACAATCAAAAAACATGGCCGGGAAAACATCCCCTTTGCTATGATTACCGTTACGAACAACACCAGTGGTGGCCAGCCGGTTTCCATGAAAAATATCCGTGAGACAAAACTTATTCTTCAAAAATATGACATCCCCTTTGTGATGGACGTATGCCGCTTTGCTGAAAATGCTTATTTTATCCAACAGCGTGAGGTGGGTTACGACGGAAAATCATTGCTTGAAATATCACAGGAAATGTTTAGTTATGCCGATGCCGCGACCATGAGCCTGAAAAAAGACGGCCTGGTAAATATTGGGGGTTTTCTGGTTTGTAACGATGACGAGTGGGCGGAAGATTTTAAAAATATGTTAATAATGCGCGAAGGTTTTCCTACTTACGGTGGTTTGGCCGGGCGTGACCTGGAAGCTGCCGCCGTGGGATTAATGGAAGCGCTCGACCCCGCTTATCAGGAATATCGGCACGCGACGGTGGAATATCTGGCCAATGCCATGGACGAGCGGGATATCCCTTATGTGCGCCCCGTTGGTGGACATGCTGTGTTTATTGACGCCAAAGCCTTTTTACCACATATCCCAGCATTGCATTATCCCGGTATTGCCCTGGTAAATACTTTATATATCGAAGGCGGAATTCGTGCTGTGTAACTAGGCTCGGTTATGTTTGGCCATTTTGATGCAGAGGGCAACGAGCTGCCTTCCGCTTTGGAACTGGTTCGCCTGGCCATACCACGCCGGGTTTATACACAAAGCCATTTCGATTATATCGTGGAAGTGCTGGATGATGTCAAAAAGAATATTTCAAAAGTAAATGGCTATAAAATAACTTACCAGCCCAAATTTCTACGCCATTTCACCTGTCATTTCAGCGAAATTTAAGAATCATACAAGGGCATTAAACCGGGATCCTTCGCCTAAAAATGTCTCAGAATGACAAACCCGGTCCGTCATTCTGATAAGGGCAAGCGCACACTTATATCGCCCTGGGATGCCAGGTTTTTAAATTAAAAGAAAAAATACTACCCCTGTCCACCTCACTGGCAACAGAAATGGTGCTCTGGTGTACTTCCATAATTTTTTTTGCAATAGCCAGGCCCAAACCTGTGCCGCCTGTTTTTTCCGAGCGACTTTTTTCAACACGATAGAAACGATCAAATATATATTTAAGATCGTCATCTTTTATTCCAGGGCCCGTATCCATTACGCGAACACGCACAATTTCGCCGGTTGTTTCTGTCGTAATATTTACAGTGCCGCCTCTAGGCGTATAACGGATTGCATTTTCCAGAAGGTTGGATAATACGCGCTCAATCATGCCAATATCGGCCATAACCTGAGGCAGGCCATCTTTAATTTCCACATCCAGATTGATACCAAATTTTTCTGCTTTCGGCTGAAATTTAGCAACCACTTCATAAACCATTTCTTGGATTAAGAAAGGCTCAAGTTCCGGCTCGATCTGTTTTGCATCCAGCTTGGAAAGCTCAAACAATTGGGTTACCAACCGTTCCAGACCATGGGTAGAATCCAGTAAAATATTGAGATATTTTTGACGCTCTTCGGCAGATAAAACAGCATCTTTTATCTGGATTGTCTCTAAATAGCCGCGGATTGAAGCCAGCGGGCTACGTAAATCATGCGATACATTGGCGATCAGTTCGCGCCGTAATTTGTCTGTATTTTTTAGCTCTTCAATATTTGCTGCGATGGTATCGGCCATATTATTAAATGACTTGCCCAATTGCCCAACTTCATCATCCGTTTTTACAGGGATGCGCACATCGTGATTACCACGTTCAAACTCATGCACAACAATAGACATTTTACGCAGGCGCCGTGTAAGGAAAGCAAATAAGATCAGACCAATTATTCCGGTAAAAAGCAGGGTAATCAGTAAACCCTTCACGATTGTTTGAGCCACATATTCTTCGCGGGTTGTATTCAATGCGGCATCATATAATTCTGAACCAATAATAATATATAAATAACCATTTACCTCTTTTCCAATTTTCAGATGGGCTGCAGAAAAGGGTTTATGACTGCCAGGATTACGCGGGTTATCGCCCAGAATAGGAAATTTCCGGTCCGGTTCTAAAAACGCTTTAACCGGTTCCAGGTCAATACTTTGGATTTTAACTTTTTTCTGTGGTTCGGCAAAAAAGGCCATAATCCCGCCCTGTTCATCCAATATATAAATTTCAATTTTTGGGTTCATCACCATCATGTAATGGATAGCGTGGTGGATGCCATCAATATTCAAGCTGTCCTTTAAAAGGGGGGTAAAATCTTTGGCGATGTCCTCGGCCAGACGGGCATTTAATTTTTGGTCCGCCTCGTCATAATGTGTTTGCCAGGATGCTATGGTCAATAAAATCTGAACTGTTCCCATCACCAATAACAGGATCAGAAAAACGGCAGATAGTTTTCCATAAAAGGAAGTAAAAAATCGTTTCATAAAATATCCATTTTAAATATTTGTTCGTTTTATATCTTAAAACAGGTGTACTATCGAGAGTTCTTTCAAATTACCTAAAAGTGAAGCGTCCTGAAAAAGGTTGACTGTTTTTAACGCTTTTTAATGTGTTTTTTACATTAAAAAGGGCTGTTCTTGTTCTTGTTTTTCAGCAGCGCTGCTGAAATTTTTTTTCGGGTAATACGCCTTCCATTTT
>JAJRVW010000231.1 GCA_024277115.1 Calditrichota bacterium | reverse complement strand
TTTGAAGCTCATATAAAAACGCTCCATCATTTCCTTTGCTTTTTCTGCGTAATAAGGCATTACTTTCTGGCATAGCATGTCCTCCTCTTTGTATCCTAACCTAATATAGATTTTTCCGAGGGGACATTTGGCACTATTTCAATCGATACATCTTATAACGAAACTACCGGTGAGTGGACAATCACCATGCAATACGACCGTGCTATCCCACAAATAAATTTTGTTGCCAGCTTTTCCCGCACTTATACGGTTCAATATTTAAAGGAAGGCGCCTTCCAAAAATATTACATCACCAACGGCGACACGGCCAACACCATTAAATTTAACATTGTCGATGGGCAGGGAAATATTAACAGCAACCGATTGGCCCACAAATTAAACAGCCTTAGCGGCAGCTGGGTTGCCACCAATGTGCAAGATAAAATTATGGGCGTTGCCGGAACCTACACCCGCGCGGCCACCGATACTTTTACCTCGCGCAACGCGGTTAAAACTTTTGATTATACCCTTACACTCGAATTTGCCGGGGTAACAATCCCAACTAAAAACAGTGAAGAGGTTCCAGCGTTAATTGCGGGCGGAATGACAGGTAATTTTACGGCCGACATTTCTATCACCCAAGGGGAAGAGACCACGGAAAAAAGCATAGATAAAACCTTTGCCGTTTTATTTGCGGCCAAAACGTTTGGCTTAACGCTTGATGGCGAAGAGTTCACTGCTGATACGGAATCCGGGGAACTGCAATAAGTCTGGAAATACAAAAAAAAAGGGGGCCGGGATTTCCGTGTCCCTTTTTTATTTGTGATTTTTAGAAGCATTTTAAAAGGACACACTTACACGACTTCTTTTCTATTTTAACCGTTGCAATAAATCCAACATTTTACCCTAAGCTGTAGAACTCCTCCACTTGAAACACCTGATAAAAGCAAAGATAAGTCTTAACTAAGCAGCTAATTTATAAATAACGTGAGTTCGATCTAAAGAAAACATTTATTTTTAGTATAGTTTTTGGGTGAGTTGTTTTTATATGCCTATATTAGGGTTAAATTAATTCTCTCAAAGCAAAAGTTTTATATCGAACTCAGGTTAATAATAAAACTTATTCGTGAATTCATAGCCAAATATGCTGTGCCCACTTATCCTAAAAATTTAATTTTGGATAGGCTGATCTAAAACAAGTATGATTATGACTAAGGTTATGATTTTGAGATCGTTGGTCTCTCTAAAAAAATGAATCTTTGTTACGCATTGTTAATCTTGGGTTTACCTTAGATTAAAAAGGTCAAACAAGCCGTATTTTATGTTGACATGTAACTTTCTTCCCTTTATAATATATTTCACTACTTTTCCACTGACCTTCATTTTAATTTATGATCATCTATTTTCCGATGAAGAATAATAGCAGTTGATTAAAGGTGTAATACAAAATAAAAATATCTTTTCTCATTTAAAATACTGGAGATCCCCAATGAAATACCCCGACGTACAAAATTATATAAATGGTAAATTTGAACCATCCAATGCGAGCCGCATGGATGTAATCTGCCCAACAGACGGCACTATAATTTCCACTCTGCCCATGAGCGGCAAAACGGATTTGGACAAAGCGGTACAAGCAGCCGAAGCGGCATTTCCGGCATGGTCTGCAAAAACGTTAAAAGAGCGTGTCCAGGTTTTTTATAAATACCGCCAACTTTTAGATCAACACCGTGAAGAGCTCTCCACTATCGTCATGGAAGAAAACGGTAAAACTATGGGCGAGTCGGTGGCCGAGGTTGACAAAAGTATTGAACTGACCGAGTTTGCCTGCTCCCTGCCCCAAATGGTTCAAGGTGAAATTATGGAAGTCAGTCGAGGCGTGGAGTGCCGGGTCGACCGCAAACCGCTTGGCGTTGTTGCTTCTATCTCTCCTTTTAATTTCCCGAATATGGTGCCGCACTGGACTTTGCCCAATGCCCTTGCCCTGGGAAATTGTGTCATTTTAAAACCTTCTGAGATTGTTCCCATTAGCGCGACCCGTATGGCCGAACTGCTAAAAGAAGCCGGGTTGCCCGATGGCGTTTTTAATGTTGTAAACGGCGGACGTGAAATCGTTGAAGAAATTTGTGACCATCCGGGGATTAAAGCCGTCTCTTTTGTCGGTTCCACAAAAATAGCCAAAGTGGTGTATAAGCGCGCTTGCTCCAATTTAAAACGCTGTGTCGCTTTGGGTGGCGCAAAAAACCACCTGATCGTATTACCCGATGCCAATGTGGAAATGACGGCTTCCAATGTGGCCGCTTCCATGTCCGGCTGTGCAGGCCAGCGTTGTATGGCTTCATCAGCGATGGTGGGCGTGGGCAAAGTGGATCATATCATTGAGAAATTATGTGAGGAAGCGCGTAAAATAATCCCTGGAGAAAACCTCGGTTCGGTTATTTCGCAAGCGGCTAAAGAGCGCATCGAACGCTACATCACCGAAGCGGAACAGGCCGGGGCCAAGGTTTTGGTGGATGGACGCAACGCAACGGTAGCGGGAAAAGACGGCGGGTTTTATGTTGGGCCTACGGTGATCGATTTTGTTTCGCCCGATATGGCCATCGCCAAAGAAGAAGTGTTTGGACCGGTCATTTCAATCATGCGCGCCAAAACGCTTGATGAAGCGATGAAAATTGAAAACAGTTCCAATTATGGCAATGCGGCGGGCGTGTTTACCCAAAGTGGCGGCTGGGCCCGGGAAGTGATGGAAAAAGCCAGCGCCGGTATGATCGGTGTAAATATTGGCGTTCCTGTTCCACGCGAGCCTTTTTCTTTTGGCGGTTGGAACGAGTCCAAATTTGGCACAAGCGATATTACCGGTAAAAGCTCAATTGAGTTTTGGACCCAGTTAAAAAAGACATCCACAAAATGGAACCCCGAAGCACAGATTAATTGGATGAGTTGAGCTTATTACAAAAAAAGTGTAAAAGAAAAACATACTTAACCCGGATGGGATGCTTCACTATCGTTCAGCATGACAAACAGATGTCATTCTGAACGAAACAGCGTGTAGTGAAGAATCCCTTTCTTTTTCGGAGTAGGATTCTATGAACCAAGCCATAAAAGAAGTCCACGAGAAATATTCGGATTCACCCTTATATAATGACCACATTGCGCCAACGCCACAATCCGGGCGTACCTGGAACCTGTGGAATTTAACATCCATCTGGATTGGCATGGCGGTTTGCATCCCAACCTATATCCTGGCTTCCTACATGATAAAGTCCGGCCTTTCCTGGCAGGCAGCCTTGATAATTATCGGGCTGGCCAATTTAATCATCACCATCCCCATGGTTTTGAACGGTCATGCGGGCGTAAAATTCGGCATCCCTTTTCCTGTACTTGGGCGCGCTTCATTTGGCATTAAAGGCGTACATATAGCGGCGGTTATTAGGGCCATCGTGGCTTGTGGCTGGTTTGGCGTACAAACCTGGATTGGCGGCCTGGCTTTCTACGCCATCTGGAACGCACTTACCGGCAGCGAGGCTTCACTTGGGTTGGACATAGGAAAATTTGTCGGCTTTGCCCTGTTCTGGATCGTCAATATTTATTTTGTCTGGAAGGGAACGGAAAGCATCCGTTGGTTGGAAAGCTATGCCGCACCCATTTTAATTTTAATGGGAATTTTATTGATTATTTGGGGCAGCAACACCGCCGGAAGTTTTAACACCGTTTTAGACCAAGGCGAACAATTGGAACGCCCCACGGCAACAATCTCTGCTAAGGACAGTCGCTATACGGTGCATTTAAGCCCGCTAAAAAACAGTGACGGCAGTTTTAAAGCCGATGAATTTCAGATTAGTGTTCCACGTACAGATGGCCAAATTCAGCCTTTGGGGTGGCAAAAATTATCTGAAGAAAACAGCGATGCGTTATTGTTGGATTTTGATGCCGGGGAAAATAAGGCGCTTAAAATTCGGTTTCGTAAAAACACAACATCAGGCATAATCGAGTCATCGGTGATTGACCTGCCCCTTGCTTCCAATGAAAATGATTCCGATAAATTATGGGGTTATATTCTCTGGCTTACAGCGATGGTTGGCTTCTGGGCCACCATGTCCCTCAGCATTTCTGACATCACCCGCTATGCCCACACTCAAAAAGAACAAGTTATCGGCCAATTTTTAGGTTTACCGGGCACCATGATTTTGTACTCTTTTGTGGGGATTTTTGTCACCTTTGCCGCCATCACCAATTTCGAAGATATTCTCATCGCCCAGGATGCGCCCTGGGACCCGGTTTCACTTTTGGCGCGCTTTGAGAACCCGGTGGTGGTAATCATTTCACAGATATTTATGATCATAGCAACGCTTAGCACTAATATTGCGGCCAATGTAATCGCCCCTGCCAATGCTTTTGCCAACCTTTTTCCTAAGAAACTGGACTTCCGTAAAGGCGGTGTGATTACCGGAATTATTGGAATTATTATCATGCCCTGGTGGCTTTTAGACGAGATAAGTGGCATCCTCATTTTTGTCAGCGGCCTGCTTGGCCCGGTGCTGGGCATTCTTTTATGCGATTATTTTGTTATCCGAAAAAAGGAATTAAACCTGCCCGCCTTATACGATGTAAAAGGCGAGTACGCTTATTCCGGTGGATTTAATATGGCGGCAGTGGCGGCGTTTTTGATTGGAATTTTATTAGCTTTAGTAGGATATTGGATACCTGCGTTAAACTTTTTGTACAGCCTGTCGTGGTTTACAGGCTTCCTGATTTCTTTTGGGGTTTATTATGTTTTGTATAAAATGATTTATAAAACCCCGGCTATTAGATAATTATTTTTTGTCATTCCTGCATGTTTTAAGCAGGAATCTGATTTTTTCATAAAAAAATATGAAATATTATTTTGTATATATGATGGCCTTGAGAAAAGAGGGTGTAGTTTACACAGGAATAACGAGCGAGTTAATAAGAAGAGTATATGAACATAAGCCTGGATATTACAAAGGTTTTTCGGAAAAGTACAATGTAAAACGCCTTGTTTATTACGAAGTTCATCGAGATGTAAAAGAAGCGATATTAAGGGAAAAACAGATCAAGAAATGGAAACGTGCCTGGAAAATTAAGTTAATTGAAAAAGATAATCCTGGATGGAATGATTTGTACGGCAAGCTGATTTAAAATATCTAAAAAGTAAATAAATCTTGAATTACTTTAATTCAGGTTCCCGATAAAAACATTCGGGAATGACATTTCTAAAAAAAAAACAAAACCACTGTGACAATTAAAACTAAAGCGAGGCAATCATGTCAATCTTAATAAAAAACGGGCGTATCTTTACAGCCGCCGATGATTTTACAGCCGATATATTTATCGAGGGCGAAACTATTTCTGCCATCGGGAAGAACCTAAACGCTTCTGCCGATCAGGAAATTGACGCCAAAGGCAAATATGTTTTTCCGGGCGGGATTGATCCGCACGTACATCTGGACCTGCCTTTTATGGGCACCTTTTCCAGCGACAATTATGAAACGGGCACAAAAGCGGCGCTCTATGGCGGTACAACCTCCATTATAGATTTTGCCATTCAGGTACAGGGAAACTCACTTTACTCTGCTGTGGAAGAATGGAACAAAAAGTCCGAGGGCAATGCATACGGCGATTATTCTTACCACCTTGCCGTGACCGATTTTAACGATCAGACCAAAGAGGAAGTCCGCCTATTGATCGAGAAAGAAGGGATCACATCCTTTAAAACATTTATGGCCTACAAAGGCGCATTGATGGTAGATGATGGCCAGATGATCGGCCTGATGCACGAAGTAAAAAAACGGGGCGGCATGGTTACTGTCCACGCCACCAACGGGGACATGATCGACCACCTGATCGCCAAGCACCAATCCGAAGGCAAGATGTCACCGCTTTATCACTACCTCTCCCAACCCGAAGTAACCGAGGCCGAGGCCTCCGGCCGGTTTATAGACATGGCCGAATATACCGATGTGCCTGCCTACATTGTACACCTTACCTGCGAAGGCGCGTTGAACCAGGTACGCAATGCCACGCGCCGCAACCAAAAAGTTTTTGTTGAAACCTGCGTTCAATATTTATTGCTCGATGCTTCCTTGTATGAAAAGCCGGGATTTGAGGGTTCAAAATGGGTGATGAGCCCGCCGTTGCGCCAGCCCAAAGACCAGGCCACCTTATGGGCCGGGATCAATCAAGGTTTGGTAAACGTGGTCGGTACAGATCACTGCCCGTTTTTTATGGAGCAGAAAGAGATGGGCAAGGACAATTTTGCTAAAATACCCAACGGGCACCCGGCTATCGAGCACCGCATGGAGCTGCTCTTTTCCGAAGGTGTTAAAAAGGGCAAGATTAGTATGAACAAATTTGTGGAGGTCACATCGACCAACGCGGCAAAAATCTTTGGGATGGAAAAGAAAGGTTCCATCGCCATCGGCAAAGACGCCGATATTGTTATATTTGATCCGGACGAAAAGCATGTAATCTCGGCCAAAACACACCATCATAATTGTGATTATTCCGGATATGAAGGCTGGGAAGTAACGGGGAAAACCAAAACCGTTTTAATGCGCGGGCAGGTTGCAATCGATAACGATCAGGTACATATCAAAAAAGGATATGGCCGGTTTATTAAACGGGGAACTGCTTCTAAAGTGATTTAAAGCTGAGAAAGGTCCTTAAATAGAAATTATTTCTAACGCCGAGTACGCTAAGGGCGCTGAGAAGAACCACAATATTTATTTTAAAATCTCTGCGTACTCTGCGTCTCTGTGCTAATAAACTTAGATAATATAAGAAAATGTGGAGGAAAAATGCCAAGATTGATTAAATCAGGTTTGATACAGTTAAGTATCCCAAAATCGGAAGGCGATGGTTCCATCGAAGAAATAATGACGGCCATGGAAGAAAAACATATTCCCTATATCGAAGAAGCAGGAAAAAAAGGGGTGCAAATTCTCTGCCTTCAGGAAATTTTTAATACACCTTATTTTTGCCCGGGACAAGATGCAGCCTGGTACGAATCAGCCCAACCTGTTCCGGGGCCGGTAACCGAACGCATGTCTGTTTATGCGAAGAAGTATAACATGGTCATGGTCATCCCTGTTTTTGAAAAAGAGCAGGCCGGATTTTTATATAATACCGCTGCGGTTATCGATGCCGACGGAAAGTATCTTGGAAAATACCGTAAAAATCACATACCGCACACATCAGGTTTCTGGGAAAAGTTTTTCTTTAAGCCGGGCAATTTGGGTTATCCTGTTTTCCAGACCAAATACGCCAAGGTTGGTGTCTATATTTGCTATGATCGCCATTTTCCGGATGGCGCGCGTATTTTAGGACTTAACGGCGCTGAGATTGTTTATAACCCCTCGGCGACAGTTGCTGGTCTCTCGCAATATTTATGTAAACTGGAGCAACCGGCACATGCCGTGGCCAATGGTTATTTTATGGGCTGCATCAATCGGGTTGGAACCGAAAAACCCTGGAACCTGGGCAAGTTTTACGGCACATCTTATTTTGTAAATCCAAAAGGCCAGATAATAAATCAGGCATCCGAAGACAATGATGAACTGCTTATTAGTGAATTTGATTTGGATATGATCGAGGAAGTCCGCTCAACCTGGCAGTTTTTTAGGGACCGCAGACCGGAGACGTATCAGAAACTGGTGGAATTATAAAACAAGAATCTATGCTTAAAAAATAACAAATTACAAAACTCAAATATCAAATAAATCGCAAAAAACAATCCTCTAAAATAGCAAACAGGGTTGATGGAAAAGTTGGGATTTTGGTATTTGTAGTTTGACATTTATTTGTTTTTTACTATTTGTATTTTGGGATTTTTAATTACGGATACAATTAAGATTATGAGCAAGAGCATAAAAATGAGTATGAGTAAGTTTTTATAGGAGAAATTTATGTCCGAGTTTCAACGGCCAAAGACAGAAGAAGAATATCACGCTAATTTTAAACAGATCAAACCGTTGATGAACGATACGCAGGCCCATGTGGAAAGCGGGCGTTGTCTTTTTTGTTATGATGCACCTTGTATACAGGCCTGCCCCACCGGGATTGACATCCCACTGTTTATCCGTCAGATTCATTCGGGAAATATAAAAGGTTCAGCCAAAACCATTTACAGCGCTAATTATTTTGGTAAGGCTTGTGGCCAGGTTTGCCCCACCGAAGTTTTATGCGAAGGATCTTGTGTGTTTACCAAACAAAATATTGAGCCAATCGAAATTGGGCGTTTACAAGCTTTTGCCACTAACCAGGCTATAGTTAATGACACAAAACTTTTTAACCTGCAAGAAAACCAAAACAAAAAAGTAGCGGTAATCGGTGCTGGGCCTGCCGGGATTTCGGCGGCCTGTGAATTACGATTAGCCGGGTTTAATGTGGAAATATTTGAAGCGCGGGAAAAACCATCCGGGCTCACTTTATATGGTGTTGCCCCTTATAAAATTGACAATAAAACCGTACTTGACGAGATGGATTATCTGCAAAAAAGTTTTGGTTACACAGTTCATTATAATACAGCTGTGGACGCGGATAAGCTTAAATCATTGGAAAATAATTTTGATGCCATCCTGTTGGCAATCGGCCTTGGGGCAACAAGCGCCTTAGGAATCCCCGGCGAGGAATTAGACGGTTGTCTTGGCGCGATCGAGTTTATCAACGATATCCGCATCCAAAAACAAAATACACGTGTTGGGAAAAATGTAATCGTTTTGGGCGGTGGTAATACAGCAATGGATGCCGCCTCGGAAGCGGCGCGTATGGGTGCGGAGAACGCTACTTTATGTTACAGACGCTCCAAAGATGAAATGCGCGCTTATGGTTTTGAATATGAGCTGGCTAAAGGTGTTGGTGTTTTTGGCTTGTTTAATATTGCCCCACTGGAAATTTTAGGCGATAAAAAAGTGGAAGGCGTTAAATTTATCCGGACAAAAGTTATTGATGGCAAAGTAAAAAATCTTGAAGGAACAGAATTTACCCTGCCCTGCGATATGGTCATTAAGGCCACGGGTCAATCCAAGTTTGTTGATTTTTTAAGCTCGATTGAAAACATCAATTTAGATAAAAGCGGCAAGATCGGGATTAATCCTGAAACAGGCCAGACCGACAATCCAAAATATTTTGCCGCCGGCGATGCACTTAATGGAGGCAAGGAAGTTGTAAATGCTGCCGCGGAGGGCAAAATTGCTGCGCGGGGGATTATTGGATTTTTAGGTAAATAAGGCCTTACTTTGCCAAAGTAAAAGTATTGATAATCCTCGTTCCGAATCAGAGTTTATGAACGAAGGTACAAATCATCTTTGATATATGATGGGATGCTTCGTACCTCAGCATGACAAACAAATGAGAACAATCAGGAAAGCTCGTTCCGAATCTCCAGATTTGGAATGGACTTGAACCGAAACTTCGTTTCACATAAGAGAAGTTTACAGCAAAAAAATATGAAGCACAGCTTCTAAGCACAAGCGTTCAAAATCAGAGTTTATGAACGAGGGGACAAATCATCTTTGATATATGATGGGATGCTTCGTACCTCAGCATGACATGTAAAATGAAAAAAACTTTTTTGTATTCTCTGTAATTTCAGTGGTCAAAAAACTATAATGTAAGGAGAAAAAATAAATGCCGGATTTAAAAACAAATCTTGCCGGAATCAAATCGCCCAATCCCTTTTGGCTGGCTTCCGCGCCACCCACAAACTCAGGTTACCAGGTTATGAAAGCCTTTGACGCCGGTTGGGGTGGCGCAGTCTGGAAAACGCTGGGTATCCCGGTGGTAAATGTTTCCAGCCGCTATGGTGGGGTCAATTATAAAGACAAGCGCCTGGTTGGGCTTAATAATATAGAGCTTATAACTGACCGCCCTCTCAAGGATAACCTCATAGAAATAGAAGAGGTAAAAAAGCATTTTCCCGATCATGCCGTTGTGGCCTCGTTGATGGTGCAAAGCAAAGCCGAATGGCACCAAATAGTGAAAGACGTTGAAAACGCCGGTTGTGATGGTATCGAATTGAATTTCGGCTGCCCGCATGGCATGTGTGAGCGCGGCATGGGCTCGGCCGTAAGCCAGAACCCGGATGTTCTGGAAACACTTACAAATTGGGTGATGGAGGTCGCCAAAGTGCCGGTTATTGTAAAACTTAGCCCCAACATTACCGATATTCGTGTCCCCGCCCGGGCTGCAAAAGCCGGCAACGCCGATGCTATTTCGTTGATCAACACAGTGCAAAGCCTGGTAGGTGTGGATATTGACAATTTTGTCCCATACCCGACCGTGGACGGGAAAAGTACCAATGGCGGATATTGTGGCCCGGCCATAAAACCAATCGGACTGAATATGGTAAAAGAGTGTGCGCAGGATGAGCTTGTCAATCTGCCCATTTCCGGGATTGGCGGCATCGAGAATTGGCGGGATGCTGTGGAATATATCTTGCTTGGTTCCACGAACGTCCAGGTTTGTACGGCAGTGATGCATTACGGGTTTGGAATAATCCGTGAGATGATAAGCGGCCTGGAACAATACATGGCCGATAAAAATTTTAACCGTGTTCAGGAAATGGTTGGCCTGGCCCTGCCCAATGTAAGCAACTGGGAAAATTTAAACCTAAGCTATAAAGTGATTGCTGAAATTAAGGATGAAAAATGTATCGGTTGTGATCTGTGTTATGTGGCCTGCGATAATGGCGCGCATCAGGCAATCGGTTTAAATAAAGAGACACGCATTCCATATATAATCGAGGAAAACTGTGTAGGCTGTAATTTGTGCTCTCTGGTTTGCCCGGTTGAGCAATGCATCACTATGAAGCAGATCGATACAGGCAAAGCCGAGGTTACCTGGCGCGAACGTACTGACAAAGACGATATTCCAAAAACATTTAATGACGAGCTTGCGGGTGGCATTGGGCATTTTGTACCCAAACCGGGCGATGCGTTTAAAAAATAAATCTTTGATATATCAAGTTTATTTCGGCATCCAAACTACGGAAGCAGGAATTCCACTTTTTAACCATAGTGGATGCTGAAGCGAGTTCAGCATGACGGAGGTTGGTCATACCGAATTTATTTCGGTATCCAAACAGGAAAACAAAAATATCCTGAAATGAATTCAGGATGATGGACTATTATGAGTTTCTCAAATTAAAAACTGAAAGGATCAAATCATGAAAAAAGAAATTTTACAAAAGCATAAAGATTATCTCTTCCCAAGTGTGGCCAATTATTATAAAGACCCCTTAACGATTGATCATGGAAAAGGGTGTTATGTGTACGATACCGATGGCAACAAATACCTGGATTTTTTTGGTGGGATTTTAACGGTGAGCATTGGCCATTGCAACCCCAAAGTGACGGCAAAAATAAACGAGCAGGTGAATAAACTTCAACACACATCTACACTTTATCCAACGGAAAACATTGTAAACATGGCCGAGAAACTGGCGCAAATTACACCCGGCAAATTGCAAAAAACCTTTTTTACAAGTAGCGGTACCGAGGCGGATGAAACGGCCGTATTTATGGCACGCCACTTTACGGGCAACCAGGAACTAATCGCTTTGCGCCACGGCTATAGCGGCCGCTCGATGCTGGCCATGACCCTTACGGCACATTCGCCCTGGCGCCATGGCGGCGTTCAGGATGCGGGGATTAAGCATGCCGTAAACCCGTACTGCTATCGCTGCCCGTTGGGATTAAAATACCCGAGTTGCGAAATTAAATGCGCCCAGGATTTGGAAGAGTTGATCCTTACAACCACATCCGGGCAAATTGCCGGATTCCTGGCCGAACCTATCCAGGGTGTTGGCGGCTTTATCACCCCACCCAAAGAATATTTTGAAGTGGCCGTGCCGATCATTAAAAAATATGGCGGTGTGTTTATCAGCGATGAAGTGCAAACCGGTTTTGGACGCACAGGAAAACGCATGTTTGGCATCGAACATTTTAATGTGGAGCCGGATATTATGACCTGTGCCAAAGGAATGGCCAATGGCGCGCCGATCGGGGCAACCATAGCACGCACCGATATCGCCGATAGTTTTACCGGCCTTACCATTTCTACTTTTGGCGGTAACCCGGTTTCCATGGCAGCGGCTTTGGCCACAATCGAAGTGATAGAAGAAGAAAACCTGGCACAAAACGCATACGAAATGGGTAAAATTCTGCGCGACGGTTTAAATGGGTTACAAGAAAAATATCCTTCTATTGGTGATGTACGTGGGATGGGCTTAATGCAAGCATTGGAATTTGTCGGTGAAAATAAAAAACCCGATGCAGCCACAGTAGGCAAACTATTTGAAGAAGCAAAGAAACAAAACGTGCTTATCGGCAAAGGCGGTCTGCATGGTAATGTGGTACGCATCGCACCACCGCTAAACATCACAAAAACAGAAATTGACGAGTTTATCCGGGTGATGGACAGCGCGCTGGAAAAATGTTAAAAGTTTATAAATTACTGGAAGTGTCATGTCGTAGACATCTTTTTTAGAATTACTTAGATGTTTGGTTAAATGAAAAATATCCTTTCAGGATGACACTTCTTTAGAGTGATACGTTGGAGAAATAAATTTGGACATCTTTATGCAGGCAGCCATTGAAGAAGCTGAAAAAGGATTAGACGAGGGCGGAATCCCCATTGGTTCCGTCCTGGTTTATAAAGATGAAATAATCGGCCGGGGACATAACCGCCGCATTCAATCCGGCAGTCCAATCCTGCATGGCGAGATGGATGCATTGGAAAATGCCGGTCGCCAACCTGCAGATGTATACCAGAATTGTACCCTTTACACAACACTTTCACCCTGCCCCATGTGCTCGGGCGCAATATTACTTTATAAAATCCCAACTGTGATCATTGGCGAGAACCGGACTTTTTTAGGTGAGGAAGATTTACTTTTATCACGTGGCGTAAAAGTGCATATTTTACAAGACAGCACCTGTTTGAGCCTGATGACCCAATTTATAAGTAAAAACCCTAAGTTGTGGAATGAGGATATTGGGGTTTAAAATAATTTAAATACAGTCCTCGTATTAAAAAAAAAAATAGATTGAAACATTGGAAAATAGACCCCGTAATAAAAAATCTATGTTTTCCGTTATTCCCGATTTACCCCACATATTCAACTATTTACAAACCTAATTCGGAGGCCTCGTAATGATACGACGACCCGCTTTCTTAATCTTTATTTTACTCTGTTTTACATTTGTTTATTCCAATCCCAAGGAAGACAAGAGCCCGTTAAACGAGCAAACATTTTCAGGCCTGAAACTTCGTGGGATCGGCCCGGCGCATACATCCGGGCGTATTGCCGATATTGCCATTCACCCCAATGATCCCAATATGTGGTATGTGGCCGTGGGCTCCGGTGGTGTCTGGAAAACTAAAAATGCAGGAATTACCTGGCAGCCTATTTTTGATGACCAAGGCTCCTATTCTATCGGCTGCGTTACTATTGATCCTAATAACCCCAGCGTGATTTGGGTTGGCACCGGTGAAAATGTCGGTGGCCGCCATGTGGGTTTTGGCGATGGTGTTTATCGAAGTGTGGATGACGGTGCCACCTGGGAAAATATGGGTTTGAAAGAATCCCAGCATATTTCCAAAATTATCATCCACCCGGAAAACCCGGATATAATCTGGGTAGCGGCACAAGGCCCTTTGTGGAATAAAGGCGGTGAACGAGGTTTGTATAAATCCACCGACGGCGGTAAAAAATGGAAAAAAGTTTTGGGTGATGCCAAATGGACAGGCGTTACCGATATACTGATTGATCCACGAAACCCTGATCTTTTATATGCCGCAACCTGGCAAAGGCACCGCAATGTGGCGGCCTATATGGGCGGTGGCCCGGAATCAGGAATTCACCGGTCAACAGACGGCGGCAAGACCTGGGAAAAACTTAGCAACGGCCTGCCCGGTGGCAATCTTGCGAAAATAGGTTTGGCAATTTCACCGCAAAACCCCGATGTTATTTATGCCGCTATTGAGCTCAATCGTCGTAAAGGCGCTGTATACCGTTCCGCAAATAAAGGTAATTCCTGGCAAAAAATGTCTGATACGGTTTCCGGCGGAACGGGGCCGCATTATTATCAGGAGCTGTATGCCAGCCCCCATCAATTTGACCGGATTTATCTTGCCGATGTACGGATGCGTATTTCGGATGACGGCGGGAAAACATTTCGCCAGATGAACGAGCGCGCCAAGCATTCCGATAATCATGCCCTGGCCTTTCGTAAAAATGATCCCAACTATTTACTTGTTGGCACCGATGGCGGCCTTTATGAAAGTTATGATCTTGCCCAAAACTGGCATTTTTTCGCCAACCTGCCCGTTACGCAATATTACAAAGTGGCCGTTGATGACAGCGAGCCTTTTTATAAAATCTACGGCGGTACACAAGATAATTTTTCCCAGGGCGGGCCATCGCGGACGACCTACGCCAATGGCATCCAGAACTCAGATTGGTTTCTAACTTTAGGTGGCGATGGACATCAATCCGCTACCGAACCGGGCAATCCAAACATTATATATGCCGAATCTCAGCAAGGGTTCTTGTCACGTATTGATATGACCAATGGCGAAGTAATTTCCATCCAACCACAGCCGGAAGACGGTGAGGATTATGAACGCTTTAACTGGGACGCACCCATTTTAGTGAGTCCGCACAAACCCACACGCCTATATTTTGCATCCCAGCGTGTCTGGCGATCCGATGACCGTGGAGATAGCTGGACAGCTATTTCCGGTGACCTGACCCGCAATCAGCAGCGGATAAATCTACCCATAATGGGAAAAACCTGGGGCTGGGACGCACCTTGGGATTATTTTGCCATGTCCAATTATAACTCGATCACTTCACTGGCCGAATCGCCAAAAAAAGAAGGGTTGATTTATGCCGGTACCGATGACGGGTTAATCCAGGTGAGTGAAGATGGTGGAAATAACTGGCGTAAAATTGAAGTGGGCAGCTTGCCGGGCGTACCAAAAACAGCTTTTGTAAACGATATAAAAGCCGACCTGTTTGATGCCAATACGGTTTATGTTGCGCTTGACAACCATAAATTTGGTGATTTTAAACCTTATCTTTTGAAAAGTACCGATCGTGGAAAAAGCTGGAAATCAATTTCCGGAAATATAGCGGATCGAAACCTGATTTGGCGCATAGTGCAGGACCATATCAAACCGAACCTGCTTTTTACAGCCACCGAATTTGGAATATATTTCACCATAGATGGCGGTAAAAAATGGATTAAGCTTAATGGCACACCGACTATTTCTTTTAGGGATTTAGCGATTCAGCGCAGGGAAAATGACCTTGTCGGCGCCTCATTTGGCCGTGGATTTTATGTGTTTGACGATTACAGCGTGTTACGGCAAGTCGATGAAAAGAAACTGGATCAGGAAGCCATTTTATTTGAGGGCCGCAAATCCTGGTGGTACATCCAGCGAGGTTTGCGCGGCTTTTTTAGCGGCAGCCAGTATTCTGCGCCCAACCCGCCTTATGGCGCCGTGATCACCTATTATTTAAAAGACGCCTTGCCCACAAAAATCGGGGAGAGAAAGAAAAAAGAAGGCAAATTGGCCAAAGAAAAAAAGGACCTGAAATTTCCGGGATGGGATGTGCTTGAATCTGAAAGAAGGCAGGATGCCCCACAAATCTGGTTGACCATTAAAAATAGCGAAGGTCAGATTGTCCGGCGGTTTACAGGCGTCAACAAAGCAGGCATAAACCGGGTTACATGGGATTTGCGCTATCCTGCAACCGATGCCGTTACAAGTGAAAAAGATATTAGTCCACGTTTTACGGGTGCAATGATAGCCCCGGGCGATTATTCGGTTACCCTCTCCAAAGTTGTAGATGGGGTCACGACACACTTAGCCGGCCCAATGAATTTTACGGTAGAACGGCTGGCCCAGGGCGCATTGGCAGGCGCATCCCCCCAGGAGGTTTCTGGATTTTGGCAAGAAACCGAGCGTTTTAATAAATCGATGACAGCGGCCATGAATGTGATGAACAAAACTCTCGCCCGTGTAAAAATGCTTCATAAATCCCTGGCTCGGTTAAAAGTTGATCCATCTAAATTTGAGAAAGAGTTACATGATCTGAAGCAGGTCCTGCTGGAAATGGAGTATCAACTTTATGGCGATAAGTCAAAACGGGAAGTGGGCGAAAAAAACAACCCGACTATGGCAAACCGCCATGGGGTCGCTTCTGGCAATTGGGGTTCAACATACGGCCCAACAAAAACACAGAGACGGAGCCTCCAAATTGCTGCATCCGATTTTAAGAAATTAAAAACAAAACTTGATGATATTGTAAACAAGCAAATACCCAAAATCGAGGCCAAACTAAAAGCGGCCGGCTCACCTTATTTTGACGGACAGGAAATACCGGAGTATAAGTAAGAAACACTACAACATCTCTCGCTCCCATTTCACGGTCGGGAACGAGAGATTTATAAACCTCATTTTAGTAAAATCATTTTTTTTGATACTATTTTTATCCGCCCCGATCGCTCGAGGATCTTTAGTCGATAAATATAAACGCCCGATGTAAAAAACTCACCATTAAATTCTACACTGTAATTGCCTACATTTTTTTGTTCTGAAAAAATATTCGCCAGCCATTTTCCGCCAATTGTAAATATATCAATCTCAATTTGAGCTGGCTTATCCAGTTCAAATTGTATCCGGGTTAGTGGGTTAAAAGGGTTGGGATAATTTTGAGAAAGGGTAAAACGATCAGGCCTATTTTTAATTTCAACCAAAGCTGTAGGCGTTACAACCATTTGCGTATCGGTCATTAAATACTCACGCGTGTCCCAACCTTTTACATTTGCCCAGTGTTTATAAACGGCCCGATAAAGTAGTTTTCCCGTTATTGAAACTGGTTTTGAGGGGTCAATTTTGAATTTAAATGTGCTGGTATCAGTTGAGGTAGCCGGGATACGGCTATCAAATTTTATCCCTGTTGCCGCCCAATTGCCCGTAGGCCATTCATTTTTTACAGAATCATATGTAACAAGCGCGAAAAATTTACCGGGAAATCCGCTAAAATTACCATCCTCAACAGGGCCTTTCCCCGCAAAAACTGGCAATGTATCTCCGGATATTTGTTCAATTGTGGTGCCGTCATTTTCCAAATCCAAAACAAACAGCATGTTTCGGATACTTACACCGGTCGGTAATTTATGCCCCGCATTTTTATTGGTGATTGCAACATTAATTGTGAGTGTATCTCCCAAAAAATGATGATCCAATTTCATGTGGGCTGTTGCAGATGAATCGGTTGTGCCAAATTTTCGAAAGAAGTGATTATACAACCTGGCAGGGTCGCGCTTTACTGCATCCACCAAACCAATCCCGGATACAAAAATAGAATCGGCGAAAGGTTTCATGTGGCAATCCTGACATTGAGTCCCGTTTACCGCATAGGGGCTTTCTGCCCAAGAATCATACGTATCATCAACAATTACACCGGCCTCATTGGCGTATTGGTGGCAACCGGAACATAAATCACTTTTAGTATGGATGGGGCTATAGGTCGCACCCATCCAAAAACTGGTTACATCGTCCAATGGGCCGAGGTTAATATCTTTATCAGAATCAGAACTGGGCCTTTTTAAAATAATCGATCCATTTATACCTTTACCATAGTTGACGGGCACATCACTTATTTTATGGCAAAAATCGCAGAAAACCCCATTTGTATCAACCGTACCCAAGAGACCAACATCATTTAAATCTGTATTCCCGGGGTTCCATTGGGCTGCTGTGGGAGCATGACAATCGGCACAATCCCCGCCCTGAAAGGGATTATCCAGTTTAAAACCAGGCGCGATACCTTCATTACCGTGAACATCAGTCCCGTTTAACAATTGTAAAACCATTTGGTTTTTTGCAGCGCCTGCATGTTTGGATTCTTTCCATTGTTCATAGATTGGATCGTGGCAGGTTTCGCAATACTCCGGTTCATGAAACTCATAATCCATATGATCGCCCGGGGGAAGGGTTTCGAGTAAAATTACAACAGAAGTATCGCCAACTTTTGCATTAATATCTTTGCTGTACCAGCCCTCTTTTCCTGCTGAAACGGCAATCCAGGTGGCACTGTCTATTTCAGTTGTAATGATAAATTTACCATTAGCATCTGAAAAAACAAAACCATTACTTCCCTGGATTCGTACGCGGGCAGAATCGATGGGTGTGGTTATATTCTCTTGTTGAACTTTCCCTTTTATTTGAAAGGTTTCATTAAAAGAAAATAAATTATTAATAATCATAAAAATTAGTAGAAAGTAGACTAAAATAAATTTCATATATTTCTCAACTGTTTTAATTAAAAAATAGTTTTACCCATTCATAAAAATCAACAACATAACTTAAACAAAGCCCAGAACCATTCTTATCTAACCAATAACATTTTTCTAGTTTTCTCAAAACTATTTCCTGAGTTTGAAGAAGGGATTGCTTTCAAACTATAAAAGTAAACACCGCTTGCAAAGTTGGCCGCATTAAATGAAATTATGTATTTTCCAGAAGTTTGCTTTTTATTAACCAAAGTGATTACTTCACGCCCAAGCATATCAAATATCCTTAAAGAGACCTTGCTATTTTGGCTTATCTGATAAATAATTTTTGTATCAGGATTAAATGGATTAGGATAATTTTGAAACAACCCTGGTTGCTCTGGAATGAGTGAAATAGGTTTTTCTATGTTTGTTATTCCATCAAAATAGTTGAAACTCCTTGAAATAATTTCATCTAAAACAGAACTTTGAAGGTCAAGATCAAACCCCATTATAACAGCTTTGCCACCTTTCCCCGTATTATCAATGGTAATGCCTGCAACATTTACTGTATCAGATAAAGAATTACCATAATAGAATGCGGGGGAAGCATTTTCTGAATTAAATGAAATAATATCAGTTGAATCTTGTATAGGTTTTCGTATTATAAAACTTAAATTATTCCCGATTGGACTATCTGAAA
>JAJRVW010000230.1 GCA_024277115.1 Calditrichota bacterium | reverse complement strand
GAGGTGACCTTGCATTGGGACCTGTTTAATGAAAAAATACAAAGGGTGCCATCCATATCAACCGATCCTGCCGGGCCCTGGCCTTATGACCTAACACCATCAGACAGCGTACTTAAGTGGACCAATTTTCTAAAGCATTATAAATTACCAACTGTATCGGAACAAAAAGTAGAAAGCGCCAGTTTATATGTGCCGTTGTTATCGGTCATATTCATTTCGATGGTCCTATTTATGCTTTTCAGAAATCACTGGACGTTAAATGGATTGTCAAAATTGCGTAAATTTCTATTTGTCCTCTATATTTTGTTGGCTATCTTTTCCTTTCCAATTGGTTATAGTTCTACCATTCCATTTATAGAAAAAATTACATATTCCGATCCGGAAGCCAAAGAATTGATCACCCAGTTGCTTAAGAATACTTATCGGGCATTTGATTTCAGAGAAGAAGGAGACATTTATGACAAATTATCGATGTGCAGTGATGATAAACTTTTACAGGAAATTTATTTGCAAACCCGTAAAAGTTTAACTATCGAAAATCAGGGTGGAATAGAAGCTAAAATAGATGAAGTCCTGGTTATAAAGGTTGAGAAAGAACCCAATGACGGAGAAGGTCTTGCTTATAGATGTAACTGGATTGTTAAGGGAGTTGTAGGACATTGGGGGCATAAGCACCGGAGAATTAACCAATATGACGCCATCATTAAAATAAAACCTGTTGACGGTGTGTGGAAAATGTATGATATTGACATTATTGAGGAGGTACGGCTGTAAATTGAATGCGAAAATGAGTTAATGATAGAATGCTTGAATCTTAGAATGATAAAATAATTTGAACTTTTAACCAATGAACTCTTGAACCTTTTAACAGGAAAAAATAATTAAATTGATATCCTTAAAAAACATATCCTTTCAATATCCGAATTCTGATTTTCATTTGGAGTTTGGCGAGTTAGCTTTTCAATCCGGATCAAAGACGGCGGTGATCGGACCAAGTGGTTTTGGTAAAACTACCCTCCTTAATTTAATTTCGGGAATTTATACTCCCCAAAAGGGCTCTGTAGCAGTGAATGGAAAGACCATTAATCGCATGACGGATTCGGAGCGGCGCACCTTCCGGCTTACGAATATCGGGTTTATATTTCAGGATTTTAAACTATTGGATTATCTAAAGGTGATCGATAATATTTTATTGTCTTTTAGGATAAACAAAGCACAGATCCTAAATAAAACCATCAGAATGAGGGCAAAGGAAATCGCTTCGCTTCTCGACATTGAAGACAAACTTAACAAGTATCCGAACAAGCTATCTCAAGGTGAACGTCAACGTGTTGCCATTTGCCGTGCTTTGCTCAACGACCCGTCCATAATCCTGGCGGATGAACCGACCGGGAATCTGGATCCGGAAAATAAACAAAAAATCATGCGCATATTATTTGATTACGTGAAGGATCGTGATTCGTCCCTGATTACGGTCACCCACGATCATGAATTGCTTAAGGACTTCGATCGCATTGTAAATTTTAAAGAACTTTATACCAATTCATAAATGCGACAAAGTTTTTTCCTGGCATATAAGTACATTACTTTTCACAAGATTAGATCCATGGTTTTGATCTTTTCTATCGGCATCATTGTCTATTTGCCAAATGGATTGAAAAAGCTAATCAACGAAAGTGAAGCTCAAATGGTCGAGCGTGCAAAATCCACACCGCTCATTATCGGAGCCAAAGGCAGCTCTACCGACTTGGTTATTAATACGCTCTACTTTCAACAGGAGAAAACGGAAAATATAACCATGAAAATTTTGGAAGAAGTAAATGCTTCCGGTTTTGGTTACGCCATACCGGTACTTTCCATGTTTTCGGCGAGGGGATTTCCAATTGTCGGTACCGACCCGGATTATTTTAATTTCAGGGAATTGAGTCTGGTTTCCGGCAGGTGGATGAGCTTTGTTGGAGAGTGTGTAATTGGTAGCGCTGTTGCCGGAAAGTTGAATATAGGTGTGGGGGACAGCCTTGTTTCATCTCCGGAAAATTTCTTTGATCTGGCCGGGGTCTATCCGCTGAAAATGAATGTGGTCGGTGTATTGGATCCCGCGGATTCTCCGGATGATCATGCTATTTTTGTAGATATTAAGACCAACTGGGTAATAATGGGATTGGGGCACGGGCATGAGGACCTTACAAATAATTACGATCCTACCGTTGTGCTTCAAAGAGATTCCAATGTGGTAAAAGCAGGAGCAAAATTATATATCTATAATACCATCAATCTAGAAAATATGGATAGTTTTCACTTCCATGGCGATATGGACTCTTACCCCTTGAGTTCGTTGATATTTGTTCCAAAAGATCATAAGTCGGCAACCATTTTCAGAGGCAGGTTTGAGTCCGGCGAGTTTACACAACAAATTATTGTCCCGGCGGATGTCGTAAACAATCTGCTCCAAAGTATATTCAGGATCAAACAAATCTTTAATACTGTATTCATACTTGTAGGTTTTGCAACTATACTGATATTAGCATTGATCGTTACGCTGTCCATCAGGCTACGGAAAGATGAGATTTATACCATGTTCACCATTGGTTCCAGCAGGCTCAAGGTAGCTGAAATCATTGGTTTTGAACTATTTATCTTAATCGGATGCAGTGTGATATTTGCCGGAGTCTTATATTTATTAACCGGTTTTTTTGTCGAAGATTTTATCCGGAATTTCATCATTTAAAACTCATTTCAATGACAAAATTATTTCTAATACTTATTTTTCTTTCCTTGTTTTCCTGTGGTTCAAAAAAAGAAAATACAGAAGAAAGTGATGCGAAAAGGCCGGTAATAGCAGTGGTAAATTACCCGTTATACTATTTTGCAACAACAATTGGCGGCGTTATGGTTATGGTAGATTTTCCGGCAATTGATGGAGATCCTGCCTATTGGAAACCCAATGCAAAACAGGTAAACGACTTTCAACATGCAGATCTGATACTTGCCAATGGTGCGGGATATGAAAAATGGATGGAAAAAGTAAGTCTCCCCGCCTCAAAAATAGTGAATACCTCCATGGGTTTTAAAGACCAATGGATTGAGGTCAATGAAGGGTTGGCACATAGTCACGGGGCAGAAGGCAAGCATGTGCACAAGGGAACAGCATTTACTACCTGGCTCGATTTCAATATGGCTATCCAGCAGGCAGCATCTGTTTATAAGGCGATTAGTAATTTAATTCCAGATCATTCTGAAGAGTTAGATAAAAATTTTGAGATGTTACAAAAGGATCTCCGTGATTTGGATAAAAAGATGAAGGAAGTTGCTAAAATAGCAGGTGACCAATACTTGATTGCGTCACATCCTGTGTATCAATACTTGGAAAGAGGATATGGGCTGAAGCTGAACAGCGTCCATTGGGAACCCAATGAATTGCCCACGGATGATATGTGGAAGAATCTTGAAAAAACAATTGCAGATCACCGGGTTGGTATAATGATTTGGGAAGGTGAGCCAATGGATGAAATCAGGACGAAACTCGAAAAGTTAAATGTGTTGATATCCGTATTTCACCCATGTGGAAATAAACCGGAATCCGGGAATTTTATAGATATAATGAAGGCTAATGTAGAGCGATTGGCAAAGACAATAGATTTGCCTAAGTAGGCAAAATCATGATAAACGCATCTACCACGAACCGTATCTTGTATTTTCCAATGAATCTACCCTGTTGAAAAGTCATGGATGACAAATGCATTTCTGGCGCTATTTAAAATTGAGCCGATGGAATTTCGGATAAGTTTTTGGCGACATCGACTATTCGCAAATCAGGATTTTTCATGGAAAGTGTATATTGCAATAAAAATCCAAAAGAATAAAATGAATCTAATTTCAATCAATTTTTTAATGCTGTGCTTACTCACTAGCGTTTCGTTCACCTTAAAGGCGCAAGACGATGTAGTAAAAGAAGGCCAACAGATTCCTGAATTCAGTATAGTTTCTGTAGAAGGGCAAAAAATCAGCCCGGCAACCCTGAAAGGCAATGTTGTGCTGATCAATTTTTTCGCGACTTGGTGCAGTCCATGTATCAAGGAATTGCCGTTTTTGCAAAAAAAAGTATGGGAGAAATATAGAAAAAGAAACGACTTTAGTTTGTTAGTAGTGGGCAGGGGGCACGATGTTACAACAATTATAAAATTTCAAAATAAATATGAATTTGACCTTCCATTTTATCCTGATAAAGATAAAAGCATTTATGGACTTTTTGCCAATAAGTATATTCCCAGAAACTACATTATTGATAAAGAAGGTAAAATCGTGTATCAATCGACCGGATATACAGAGAAAGAATTTGAATTGATGATAAAAGAGTTGGAGAAACTGTTGAATTAAGGCTTCTTAAGATGGTTGTATTTGTTTTGTTAGTTATGCAATAAAAAATCCAGGATATTTTTTTGGAAAAACGGCTAAAAAGACCTATGTTAATTTTTATAACCAATTAAAAATTTACGATATAAAACAAAGAGTTAATTTATCGTTACTATTCAGCGGAAATGAGAGTTGCTTCTGTATTTTGGAAGATATTATTCAACCCACTCAAAATGGGAAGATTATTTTTACGTAGAGTGGATAGGTAACTTCTTGTAATGGCAAAGTATTC
>JAJRVW010000229.1 GCA_024277115.1 Calditrichota bacterium | reverse complement strand
GTCAGCCATATTTGAGTATATTGAAGTGTTTTATAACAGAAAGCGCAGGCATTCGGCGATTGGTTATATCAGTCCCATGGAATTTGAGAAGGCTTGTGCATAATTAACAATTAATGTGTCTACTTTTTGTGGGCAAGACCATAGTTCTAATTTTGTCTTCTTCAAAATAAATCTCTAAGTAGAGGTTTGAAAACTTGTAAACATATGAATCCTCATCACTGTAGTTTGGAGATTTTAAGCGGTCTTTTATAAAGGACGCTGATACTCCTGGCTTTATAAAATTAAAAATATCCTTTGGTGCATTGGGCGTTCTAAAATTTGCAGGTTTTACCGATTATTTATTTTGTCATAAATTAACTTTAAAAACCAAGTGAAAGGAAAATCCATTTAATTATTACCTCTCTCTTCCCTTATCCACTCTAACAACTTCTCAGCAGGCTCATCATTAGGATCTTGTGGAACCAACTCACCACGAAAGGCTTTTGCTAAGATAGATTGTTGAAGTTTATCCACATAAGCTTTGGCTTTCTGATAGCGCTCCTCAATTTGGTCAGCTGTTTTATATAAAGTCTCAACTCTCTTTACAATTTCTTTTTGCTCATCATAAGGAGCAATAGGAACCGGCAAATCTCCCAAGTTTGTCATATTTATTGATGCCAAGTTTACAGTCTGACTCGCTTTTTCCATAAAATAGGTTTTGGAAAATTCAGATTTGGTAACAAAAGAAATATACTCCGATATTAATTTATTAGAATATGGTCTAGCTCTAAAGATATGATTTTGATGGATACAATCTTGTACTTGTCCGTTCCAGATCGTGCCTCTGCCTAATTTATCTCTATCGCCGCCTTCTGTGAATAAAATGTCTCCCTTTTTTAGAAGATATTTCTCTTTTTCTGTATCCTTAATTGGAATTGTTTTTATTTCTGACAAATCTAAAAAACCATCTTGTACATTTGCCACTCTTAGATATGGCAATTCTATTTTTTTGTGATTTTCTAACTTTCTTCCTTTTGTTACTCCGCCTTGTATATGTGTAATATTAACTAATCTGTCCCATTTCCATGTATTAGGTATTTCAGGTAATAATTCTTTTTGAATTGGTTCATCATTTTGTTTAAAAGGAGATGGCTTTTTATTATTATTTTTAATGGCTAAATCATATGTGTTCCTATATATGATGGTTTTTGAAATATAAATATCATCAATTACTATTTGTGCCGAATGATTCAGATTTTTCTCTCGCCAATCTTTTGTAAGCTCACCAGAAACAGCAGCAGCCAAAACAGACTGTCGGAACCGTTTTAGTAAAGTTGGTATTTTATCTAAACGGGATTTTGCTGATTCGACTTTTGCTAAAAGCTTATCGAGTTTTTCAACAATGCGCTTTTGTTCATTTAATGGGGCAAGCGGAACTTGTAATTTCCAAAATAATTTTGGCTCTACATGGGGAATGCCAGTCCCGCGTGGATTGGAATTGATGTAGTCAAATTGCGTTTGAAGAAACCTGTAAATATATTTCGAATTAACTACTACAATTTTTAAAGCAACAATAGTAGAACCTATTGCACCTTTTATTCCAATACCGACAAAACCGCTTCTGGCACCATCCCAAACAACAAGTATATCGTTTTCATTTGCAAGTTTTGAGGTTCCAGATTCAGCATATCGCCGAATTTCATTTTTTTCAAATGCTCTGATATCTATATATGGTAGGAATCCTTCTTTGGGTTGGTCACTAAATCGGTTTGGTTTCTTACCCTTTTGTGATTGAACTAATTTTTCAAGTTCTACAATAGCCCAAGAATCAACTGATTTATTCATCACCATTTATCTCAATCATTTCCATAATATCTTTTAAGTCATCCACAACAGCTTCAAGTTCCGTTACTGCTTCACTTATCAAATCCTGTGGCTCAGGCAGGTCACCATTCTCTTCTAAAGCTTCATCTTTTATCCAGTTTATATTCACGTTCTTTTATCTCACTAATATGGAATTTGCGGAAACGTCCGCTTTCACCTAAATCTTTTCGTTTACTCTGGCCAGTAGGATCAGCGCCATAACATTGTTCAAATTCACTAAAGTGTTTTTCTGTTAATGGGCGATCTTTTTTGGTAACACCTTCCACATTAGAGCGGGCATCAAATATCCATACATTTTCTGTTGCAGGTCCTTTTTGGAAAAAGATTACATTGGCCTTTACACCCTGGCTATAAGGTGTAAAAGTCCCACGTGGGAGTCTCAAAATCGTATGTAAGTTGCAGTCTTCCATCAGGTGTTTAAACACTTCAGCCGCTTTGCTTTCAAACAAAACATTATCCGGCAAAACCATGGCAGCCCGTCCACCGGGTTTTAAAATGTTTACCACATGTTGCACAAAATTAAGCTGTTTGTTGGATGTCTCTATGGTAAAGTCATCCCGCTCCGGTGCCTGGTTTGCCCCCTTCGTTCCAAAGGGTGGATTGGTTAAAATGCAATCGTAATATTCTCCACGATTAGGTTCATAAATGGTATCACCAAGGTAAATCTTTGGTTCAAGTCCATGCAGGTATAAATTCATTAGGGACAAGCGTCTTGGACGGGGAACCAGTTCCTGGCCATAATAAGTTTTTTGCTTAATACGGGCCCAATCTTTACGTTCTATTGAGGCGCCCTTATTGCTCTCATCCATCAACCATTCATAAGCGGAAACAAGAAAACCACCGGACCCACAAGCCGGATCACAAATGGAAAATTCCGGGTGCGTTCTTGGATCGGGTTTCATTACCCGTACAATAGACTGGATTAGCTTACGTGGAGTAAAATATTGCCCTGCTCCCTTCTTGCCTTCACTGGCTGCTTTTTCCAATAAACCTTCAAAAGCTTCTCCTTTAACATCTACATCCAATTCAATCCAGTCAACTTCATCGATCAGGGTTATCAGGCGTTTAAGATTAACCGGGTTATTAAACCGTGGCATGGATTGGGCAAAGATATCACCGAGTAAACCAGGCTCTTTCCGCAGCTTCCTCAAGATGTCCCCATAATGGTCTGTGAGATCTGTCCCGGATTTATTTTTTAAGCTGCTCCAATCATAATCTTTTGGTAACTCAACGGCTCTTTCATCTGCCATTTTCAAAAAGAGCAAATAGGTCAATTGTTCGATGTAGTCGCCGTAGTCTACGCCATCATGCCTAAGGGTGTGGCAGAAACCCCATAATTTGTTTACAATATCTGACATTACTCTTCAATCCTTGCGATTAAAAATTCTTTTTTATTTATTATACCAAGTTGAAGATTCAAATAAATATTATAGTCATCAAAAAATACCTTAGCATCTTCACCAGTTAATTTATTTTTATATTGAAAGGTATCTAATAAATGATTAATGATTACATTTTTATTATCATCAAAATCGTTGATGAAAAGGTCTTCTTCGTCTGGCTCAATACTAACAGTCTCCCCATTTCTATTTTTACAATAAATTGAATTAATTTGTCTTGTCCTGATTATATTTACAGAATTTAGTAAACTTGTAAATATAAAACAAAGGAGCCCCCATGTCAGCACAAGCGATAAGCTATCGGTATAGCGAAGCCTTCAAGCAGAAAGTAATAGGTGAAATAGAAAGC
>JAJRVW010000228.1 GCA_024277115.1 Calditrichota bacterium | reverse complement strand
GTGGAACGCGATAAACTGGGCGGAATTTGCCTAAACTGGGGCTGCATTCCTACCAAAGCCCTTTTAAAAAGCGCTGAAATTTTTGAAGAAGTGAAACATGCTTCGTCCTTTGGATTAAAAATCGAAAAAGCAGAAGTGGATTTTGAGGCTGTCATTAAACGCAGCCGTGGCGTTGCAGAGACAAACTCCAAGGGTATCGAGTTTTTGATGAAGAAAAATAAAATCGATGTAATTTATGGCAACGGTCAGTTTAAATCCGCAAACACGTTGGAGATTACGGATAAAAACGGCAAGAAAAGCGAGCTATCGGCCAAACACATTATTATTGCGACCGGTGGGCGGCCACGTTCCATCCCCGGTATTGAAATCGACCGGGACAAAGTGATCACATCAAAAGAAGCGATGGTTTTGGACAAACAACCAAAATCTTTGGTGATTATGGGCGCCGGAGCCATTGGGGCGGAGTTTGCTTATTTTTACAATTCGATCGGCACGGAGGTAACAATTGTAGAAATGCTGGACACGGTCCTTCCTATCGAAGATACAGAAATCTCAAAAGTTGTAGGGCGCGAGTTTAAAAAAGCAAAAATCAAATTACATCTGGGCACCAAGGTCGAGTCGCTTAAAAAGACGAAATCCGGTGTGGAAGTTACCGTCTCTAAAAAAGGCAAAAATGAAGTGCTTAAAGCGGACAAAGCATTAATGGCCATCGGCATTCAGGGCAATGTGGAAAACCTGAACCTTGAAGGTATTGGCGTTAAAAATGAACGGGGCTTTATCAGCGTAAACGAGTATTATGAAACCAATGTAAAAGGTGTTTATGCCATCGGTGATATAATCGGGCCGCCACTTTTGGCGCATGTTGCCTCGCACGAAGGGATGGTTTGCGTCGAAAAAATTGCAGGTACCAAAACGCATCCGGTAGATTATGACAGTATCCCCGGTTGTACCTATTGCCAACCACAGGTAGCCAGTATCGGGATGACCGAAGCCAAAGCCAAAGAAGCGGGCTATGAACTTAAGATTGGCAAGTTCCCATACAGCGCTTCCGGAAAGGCACGGGCGATCGGCGCTTCAAGCGGAATGGTGAAGCTGGTCTTTGACAAAAAATATGGCGAGTTGCTTGGCGCACATATTGTTGGCGCAGAAGCCACGGAACTTATCGGGGAAATCGTTATGGCCAAATCGCTGGAATCAACACCGGTTGAGCTGGCAAAATCCATGCATGCACACCCAACACTTTCTGAAATGATTATGGAAGCGGCGGCGGATGCGGACGACGAGGCTATTCATATTTAGCTTAAATACAGGAGTGGCATTTCATTTTTAAAATAGTATCATCCCTGTGTAAAATTAAAAAGCAGATAAAACACGATACATTGTCAAAAGAAAGCTAAAAACAAACGGTTGGACAAAACATACTAAAATTTTTTGGAGATAAAATGAAGACACTCATCTTTTTAATTTCACTCGTGCTGTTGCTAAGCTCTTGCAATAAAAAAGAGCCGGCCAAAACAGAATCTGCGCCGGCAGATACAATGACTTTCCCCCAGGAAAAACATCTAAAAAATGTAAAGATGCTCACCTTTGAAGGTGAAAATGCAGAAGCTTATTTTAACTTTGGTGAAAAACAGCTTATTTTCCAATCCACACACGGGGAGTATAAATGCGATCAGATTTTTACCATGGATTTAGATGGTGAAAACAAAACATTGGTAAGTACAGGCAAAGGCCGTACAACGTGTTCATACTTCTTGCCAGGCGATAAAAAAATTATTTATGCCTCCACCCATGCAGTCGATGAAAATTGCCCCACACCACCAGACCATTCCCTTGGTTATGTCTGGAAAGTGTATAAAGGGTTTGATATGTATATTGCCAATGCAGACGGTAGCAATCCTGAGGTCTTTTTACCTGCTGATGGTTATGATGCAGAAGCAACGGTTTCGCCCAAAGGGGATAAAATTGTTTTTACATCCATGCGCGATGGCGACCTGGATATTTATACCTGCAATATCGATGGCAGCGATGTAAAACGCCTAACCACAGCGCTTGGCTATGATGGCGGGCCGTTTTTTTCCTGGGATGGCACAAAAATAGTTTATCGTTCTTACCACCCCAAAACGGATGAAGAAATAAAGCGTTATAAAGATTTACTATCCAACGAATTAATTGAGCCAAATGCTTTCCAGATAATGGTAATGGATGCCGATGGCTCTAACAAGCATCAGATTACAGATAATACCTTTGCCAACTTTGCCCCCTTCTTTCACCCGGATAATAATCGGATCATTTTTTGCTCCAGTATGGGCAGTACAAATCCACGCCGGCCGGATTTTAACTTGTGGATGATTAATGAGGACGGAAGCGGCCTGGAGCAGATTACTTTCTTTGATCAGTTTGACGGCTTCCCCATGTTTACCAAAGATGGTAAAAAACTGGTTTTTGCCTCGAACCGTTTTAACAGAAACCCACGTGATACAAATGTTTTTATCGCCGATTGGGTAGAATAAAACCCCGGAAAAAATGTAAAGACAGGACATTGTCCTGTCTTTTTTTTAGGGTTAACTTTTAATTTTACCTGCACATCTGAGAGAAGGAAAAGGAATAGAACGATGTTCTTGTCCCCACAAAAACCAGTGCGCAATAATAACAGGCTTATTTCTCGTTTAGTTCTTCAATATTTTTTTTAGACGCTTCAAACCCCGGATCAATTTCTACGGCTTTTTTATACGCTGCCAATGCCTCTTTTAACTTCCCGGCTGCACGGTAACCATCTCCCAGACTGTCATAACTGTTTGCAGAGTCCGGACTGAGCTCAACCTGTTTTATAAATTTTTCGATAGCCAGGTCGTACTTTTTATGTTTTAACAAGAAGTAGCCATAGCTATTATAAAAGTTTGGATTGTCTTTATCCACATTAAACTTTTTATCCATCTCGGCATAAGCATCGGCGGCTTTTTCAAATCCTTCTTGTTGTTCAATAATTTGGACCATAAGAAACTTACCCTGCGCCTCACCCAGATCAATCAAAATTTGAGCCTGCTCTTTGGCCTTGTCCACATCGCCACCCATAATACCCGGCGCTTGCAAATAATATCTTGCCGCGCCAATATGGCCTCGCACATGCTTTGGGTCAAGCTCGATTGTCCGTTCAAACTCTTCTAAAACTTTTGGCGCTAAAAAGGGTTGCCTAAATATACTGGCCTCTTGCACCTCACGCCCTAATACCTGTCCATACCAAAAATGATAATCGGCGTTTTTTTCATTCAATTCTACCGATTTTTCGCAATGATCTGAAGCTTCGTCAATTTCGCCGAGAGCAAAATATGTACGCCCAAGCCAGTGATGTGCTTCCGCATTTTCATCATCTTGATCTAAAATATTTTCAAAAAATTGTTTAGCTTTGCTATACTCTTTTGTATTAAAAAATTCTTTGCCCTTTTGTAGCAATGTATCTTGCCCTTGTCCAAGACCAAACATGGTAATAGAAATTAGCATTGTTATTAATAATTGTCTCATGGCATACTCCTTATCATTCATGATAAAAATAAGTCTACGGAGGCAAAGGAAAAAAAGTTTTTAGTTTAAGGAATTTGAATGAAAAAAGTAAGGAAAAACAGGCTGGCATAATGCCAGCCATATAATAATAATGTTTAGTCTTTGATTATCAAACCGGTTAACAAGCCGGCAACGGCGGCTTCAACAACCGTTCCCAAAAACCAGCCTAACGCGGTATAGTACATAATTGGCTGAACACTATACGTTCCATATCCCATCGAAAAGCCAACACCGACACCAAAGATCACCCCATATTTTAAACCAATCATCATCTTTTTTTCTTTAAAAAACCAATCATAAACAAGAACAAAGCATAAGGCGGAAACCAGCGAAACGAGCATCATCAAGCCCATTTTCATTTCAGTGTCCGGCCGCCAAAGAGATAATGTTGCGGCATAGGTAGATTGCAAAATAACACCATGAATTATAAAATCAAGCACTTGCCAGCTTACAAAAACAGCTAATATGGCTATGATTGTTTTCTTCATAAGACCTCCTGTAAGGTTGTTGGTTGATATTTGCTTAAAATTTATTTTGACCGTGCGTTTTTAGATTGGCCCCTAAATGTCTATAAAAAATAATAACGGCCATTCTTGAAAAAAAATCCCTTTATTTTTTCTTCTCGCCCGAAAGCATCTGTATAATTTTATGGATTGTTTGCAAATCCTGATACTCAGGAACCGTCCGGCCAAGAACCCTGCGAAAACGGGAAACAAATGTGTCCATATCATCACGGGGGATAAAACCGGATTTATGTAAGGCATCGGCGAGGTGCGCGTACAAACTTTCCACGGCTTCATGCGAGGCCGGTTTATAGGAAGTTGCTTTTCTCTCCTTAAGTGATTCCCGATATAAAATATAACTAAAAATCATTACGGATTGGGCAAGGTTGATCGCCGGGTTTTGAACAGCCGTGGGAATGGTTGAATGTAACTGGCACAGGTTTAACTCTTCTGTGTACAAACCAGTCCGCTCGCGTCCAAAAACGAAAGCAACCTTTGTCTCCCTTTCATAAGCCAATACTTTTTCGGCAACTTCTTCCGGGGTGAAATTTGGAAATTTAATGCTGCGCCGGCGCATGGTTGTGCCCACGGAAACATTGATGTCTTTTAATGCATCTTTTAAACTTGGGAAATGTTCGGCGCTTTTTACAATATCCTTGGAGCGGTGTGCCAACTGGCGCAACTCTTTTGTATCTGTATCACAGGGGTGTACAAGCCTTAAGTTTTTTAAGCCTGTATTCTTCATGGCACGGGCAATGGAACCAATATTTCCCGGTGTTTCCGGTTCGACCAAAATTATGTAAATATTTTCAAAATTCATTTATAAAACCTTATTTATTGTAGGGACAAGTCAGCGTCCTGTCTGAATTAATAGGCCGATAATAAGTTAAACATGATTGTTTTTCCGGAATCAAAAAGGATAGAACGATGTTCTGTCGCTACAATTCAAAATCCAATTTATGTGTGATAATAATTTCTTCCGGGGAAACCTTCGCCTGATAGACCAAAACCTCTACGCCTTTGTTGTAAACTTCTTTTAGCCTTTTTGAATAGGCCGGATCAATTTCTTTGGCAGGCCTGAAAATCTTTCCATCCGATCGCTGTACCACATAAAGCATTACGGCGCGGTGGCCCTCTTTTTTCATTTCTAAAAGCGCATCGAGATGTTTTAAGCCACGCGTTGTAACCGCATCCGGAAATTGATAATCGCCTTCAACCACCAAGGTTACATTTTTTACCTCAACATAACATTTATCGTTCTCATTTTCCAACAGAAGGTCAATGCGGCTATTCTTTCCATATTTCTGTTCGGGTGTAATCCGGGCATACCCCGAAAGCTCAATAATGGAGCCGTTCTCAATGGCCTCTTTTGCCAGTTTATTCGGAAGCTGTGTGTTTATCCCGATCCAGCATTTTTCATTATGGATCATTTCAAATGTATATAGCAGCTTTCTTTTAGGATTTAAACTGTCGCTCACCATAACACGCCATCCAGGGTTCTGGCAGGTTTTCATGGAACCGGAATTGGCACAATGTGCTGTAACTATATCACCATTATCGAGTTTTATATCTGCCATAAAACGCTTGTAACGCTTAATCAAAATGCCGAACAAAGTTGGGTTTTTAAACTTCATAATTTTATTGTTTTAATTTATTTATATATTCTGGGAAAATAATGATTTTTTATATCAATCCATAAAATTAAGATTAAGATAAATATTCGTTCAACATTCTTTCTAATTCTATTAAGCACAATATTTTAGAGGTTAGAAATATTATTAAAAAAAATGGAACCAAGACTTTTTTTTAAGGTAGTACAGACGTATTTTCAAAAATATGTATTTTAAACGATTTGATTCGCCTGAATTTAATCTACATAACGACCCGTTTTAAAAACTATTTTTCAGACAAAATTATGAACGTAAACTTATTTCTATTCATTTATATTTAATATTTGAGGGAAGAAATTACTATGATTAGTGTAGATCGATTAGAAAAATCCTATGATGGTTTTAAAGCCGTCGACGGGATTTCATTTGAAGTAGAAAGTGGTCAGATTCTTGGCTTTCTTGGGCCTAATGGCGCGGGTAAAACCACGACCATGAAGGTTTTAACCTGTTTTATGCCGCCTACCTCCGGTACCGTAACCGTCGACGGCCTTTCGGTTACAGAACATTCCAAAGAAATCCGTAAAAAGATTGGCTATTTCCCGGAACACGCGCCTATTTATGCGGACATGAACGTGGTGGATTATTTACAATTTGTAGCCGATGTGCGCGGGATAGAAAAAGCGCAACAAACCGCGGCCATTAAACACGTGATCGAAATAACCAGCTTGGGCGACATGGTCCAAAAAGATATCGGTGAGCTTTCCAAAGGTTTTCGCCAGCGTGTGGGCCTGGCGCAGGCAATGGTGCACAACCCCGACATCCTGATACTGGATGAGCCTACAACCGGGCTTGACCCCAACCAGATTGTGGAAATCCGCTCGTTGATTAAAGAAATAGGGAAAGAAAAAACCGTCATCTTTTCCACACATATTTTGCAGGAAGTAACCGCCACCTGCGACAATGTGATGATCATAAATAAAGGCAAGATTGTTGCCAAAGGCTCGCCCGATCAGCTCATGGCCAATGCAGAGGGTAAAGGCATTTTAAATATAGAACTCAATCCCGCTGCCAACGGCGTACTGGAAAAACTTTCCGCCCTCGAAGGCGTGACCGGCACCCGTGAAGGAAAAGACAAAAATACATTTGTTATTGAATCGGCAAAAGACACCGATGTGCGTGAGGCCGTTTTTAAATGCGCAGTAAAAAACAAATGGATTCTTATGGGAATGAATTATAACCAAACATCACTGGAAGACGTTTTCCGTCAGCTAACTGAATAAATGGAGAAAATATAGTGAATACAATTTTTGCATTAATGCGCAAGGAGCTAAAAAGTTATTTCAACTCCCCCATCGCATTTATCGTTATTGCTGTTTTTATAATCCTTTCAACCTGGATATTTTTTTACTATGGTGATTATGCTTTCTTCGATCGTGGCATATCCGATATACGGGGATTATTTCAGTACAGCTCACTCATTTTACTTTTCTTCGCACCGGCCATTTCCATGCGCCTCATCGCCGAAGAAAAATACAATGGCACGCTTGAACTACTTGTAACCATGCCCATCGAAGATTATGAAATTGTTATCGGCAAATACCTTTACACACTTGTAGTTTATGCCATAATGTTACTTGGCCTAATGGTTACGCCAATCACGGTAATGCTTATCGGTGAGCCCGAAGTGGGCGTTATCCTTACAAGCTATCTGGGATTTTTTCTACTGGGCGCCAGTTATTTTGCCATTGGCACAGCGGCATCTGCCTTTACAAAAAACCAGATCATCGCCTTTATTGTTACTTTTTTACTACTTGGCGTTTTGTACTTGATCGGTGGTGCGGTAAGCAGCGGGCCATTGGCTGCAATTATTGACACCATCAGTATCCACGGGCATTTCGAGAATTTCTTCAAGGGGATTATCGACATCCGGGACATCGTTTATTTTATATCAATCATAGCGTTATCACTGTACGTGGCAAGTACAGCTTTAACATCACGAAAATTTTTGAAGTAAGGAGTTCAAAGTGCTAAAACAATCATCTTGGTTTTCAGTTGGCATTGTCGCGGCGATTATAATTTTTCTAAATATGATTGCTTCAAATATATCCGGACGTTTTGATCTAACCGAAAACGACGTTTATACAATGTCTGATGTTACAAAAAATATTTTGGAAAATATTGACGAACCTGTCACTGTAAAAATCTATTATTCTGAAAAATTTCCGCGCCAACTTTTAAGCGTAAAGCAATATGTTTTTGATTTATTACAAGAATATAAATCAATTGCCGGATCGGGACTTGAGTATGAATTTAATGAAATCGGCGAAGGTTCTGATGAAATTAAGCGCGAGGCACAAGGTTATGGCGTATCGCCTGTTCAGGCCAATATCCGCGAAAACGACGAGCTAAAGGTTCAGAATATTTATCTGGGCGTAGCCTTTTTATATGGCGATAAAAAAGAAGCCTTACCATTTATCCAGCAGATTGAACAGTTGGAGTATCAGTTTACGGGCGCTATAAAAAGATTGACCCAAGGTGGGAAATCAAAAATCGGCTATATCACAGGTTCCGACGAAATCTCCATCGACCCGCCCAACCCGTATGCAGCGTTGCAAGGTGGCAACCAACCTAAAAGCGCTTCCATTAAAAATCTGTTAAGCCAGGTCAACACGCAGTTTGAACTGGTAAAGGTAGACCTAACAACGGCCGATAAAATCCCGGATGATATCCAGGAAGCGATTATTCTTGAACCCAAAAAAGAATTTTCTGCAAAGGCAAAATATATTTTGGATCAGTTCCTGATGCGCGGCGGCAAGTTGGGCGTTTTTGTAAACCGCCACCGGGTTGACTTTCAAAACCCAATTATCCCAATCATGCCAATTCGTTTTGGGCTGGACAGTTTCTTTAAAAAATATGGCTTCGAAATCAAAGACAATCTTGTCGTCGATAAACAATCGGCACAAGTGCAAATGATGCAAAACCTTGGGCCAATACAAATTCCGGTTGCGGTTGATTATCCTTTTGCGGCACGAATTACGAATTTTAATAAGAGCAACCCGATCGTTTCACGCTTAAACGAGGTAGTCTTTTTCTTCAGCTCTTCCATTGATTCGGTTCCCCAGGCCAATGTAAAATTTACGCCTATTATGCAAACCTCGGATGAATCGGGTTTTGCAATGAAAGACCCGCAGCGGGGTATGTACAATATCAACCCGCAGCAACCTTTTGCTTATAACCAAAGCAAACTTACTTTGGCCGCTGTAGTCGAAGGGAAGTTTAAGTCAAATTTTGCAACACGTCCCGATACGATTTCTTATCCCGATGCACATTTATCTGAAGCGGCAACAAAAGGGAAAATTATTGTTTTTGGGGATGCCGATTTTGTAAAGGATGAATATGCCGGGCCACAAAATGCAACGCTTTTTATGAATGTGTTGGACTGGCTTGTGGATGAAAACGGTTTGATCTCTATCCGTAACAAGAAAATTGAGAACCGCCCGCTGGATAAAGAGATCATGGCAGAAAATGCTGTTGGGACACGTAACTTTATTAAAATCATCAATGTTTACCTGGTGCCTGTTTTAGTAATTTTATTTGGATTGATTAAGTGGATTATCCGCCGTAAAACACGGAAGATGGCCGGTGTGGCATAAGAAAATTTAATAAATATCATTACCTGGTTAAACATGTGAAAGAAGCGTCATGCCTGATCAAAAACATCGGGATTGGCAACCGGACTTAATTCGGCATCCCTTTCAATTCTATGGGTCCCGAACCAAGTTCAAATGGCGTTTTGAAAATTAACTGAAGGAAAAAATTATGAATAATAATCTTAAACTTATAATTGCCCTTGTTGTCATCGCGGTGATTTATTTTTTAACCACCCGTAGTTCCAGCTCATCGGATTTTGACAAAAATTTCACCGATCTGGATACGGAGAAAATCACAAAGATTGAGATTACAAAAGACTCTTTAATTACACTTGTAAAAGAAAACGGTACCTGGATGGTGGACAATTACAAGGCCAACCAGGAATTGGTTTCAAGCGCGTTGGAACACGTTAAAAACATAAAGCTGGCACGCAAGGTAAGCTCCAACGCGGAAAAGCACGCCAAGTATGAAGTTGACAAGGGTACAAAAATCGTTTTGTCCGGAGATAAAGATACCGCTTTTATTTTGGGTAAAACCGGGGCAAGCTATCAAAATGTGTTTATCCGTCGCGACGGAGAAGACGATGTTTTTACTACGGTTAAAAATTTTAAATCCAATTTTGAAAAAAGTGTAACAGACTGGAAAGACAAATCAATTATATCTGTTTCCAAAGATGCCATCGCTTCAATCGCTATAAATGACGCACTCTTTATAACAAATCTGGATTCGGTGGTGATGGTTAAGGGAGCTGGGAAAAGTGAAGTAGAAAAAGAGGGAAATAGCACAGCAAATTCTATTTTATCAAAATTTACCTCACTTAAAACACTGGCCTTCCCAAAGGTTGATTTATCAAACCAAACGCCTGTATTTACAATCAAAATTAATGAACGGGCCGGTGAAACACATGAGTTGGCTTTTTACGAAAAGCCTGGAGAAGAAAGCCGCTTATTCGTGACCTTAAAAGATAACCCAACGGTGTTTCAAGTAAATGCATCCACCTTTGGCGCGTTTAAAAAGAGTTATTCGGAGTTAATAAAAAAATAGCTTAAATAACCAATTTGTATCGAAGAAAAAATAAAAAACCGGGATTATTAAAATTAAATAATTTTCCCGGTTTTTTTGTTTTATAGGGTTTGACTATTTTATTGAAGAATGCGTCCCGTTGCCGCTACCACATCAACCGACTGTTTCAAGATTAATACTTTTTTTGGCCAGGATTGCGCCAAGCTGGGTAAAATGAAGATCGAACTTATCTGATTCGCGCATTTCTTTAAAGCGTGCGCGGCTTGCAGTTTTTTTATCCGAGTGATAGACCTCTGCAAAATCAAAAACCAGTTTATATTTTTCCAATGCACTAATTGGGAGCGGATCAAACAGAAGAATTGCCTCGGTTTCCGGGAGAATATCTGCTGAAGAAGAGAGTAGCACAGGATCAGTATTTGCAGTGTTTTCTACTACAATACTGTGCGGTATAAAGCTTTCCTGTTTCCAGGTCCACATCAAATTATCCAACTGCCCGATTGTTTTTGCCTCTTCTGCAAAAATAGCTACCGATATATTGTTCTCAAATAATTTTTCCGTTATCTCGCAGATGTACTTATTTTTTGCGGCAATTTTAAGTTCAACAAATAGAACGATCGTGTTTTTCATTAAAAGCGCTGCCCTATTTCCAACCGGATATCGATCATCGAGTGATCCGAACGTTCGCCCAGCTTTTCTGTAAATGGCATAAAACGATATTGCATCCTTAATCCAAAAAAATATTTCCCGTCCACGTCGGCAT
>JAJRVW010000227.1 GCA_024277115.1 Calditrichota bacterium | reverse complement strand
GGAAGTTTTCTCGCTGTTTATTGGATACGCGAGAATAAGCGACAAAAAATTGCAGAACAATAAATTTATAAACCATCATTGATAATTAAGGATTAGTATACATGGATCCGAACGGAACACTATTTTTCCCAGGACAAAGTTATACAATTGCTTCAGATGTTGATGCATTGTTTTATTTTGTTTTATATTTACCCATCTTTTTCTTTATTCTGGTTACCGGTGGCAGTTTCTTTTTTGCCTGGAAATACCGTAGAAAGGGAAAAGATACTTTTACACCAGGTATAGCAAATCACACAGGTCTCGAAATATTTTGGACTGTGATTCCTACCATTCTTGTTTTCATAATTTTTGTCTGGGGCTTCAAAACCTATTTAACAATGAATGTACCGCCTTCAAATGCCATGGAAATAAAGGTAACCGGGCAAAAGTGGTTTTGGTCATTTAATTACAAAGATGGCGCCTCTACAACAAATGAGCTTGTTGTGCCTGTAAACGAGCCTGTAAATTTATTAATGTCGTCTAAAGATGTTATTCACAGCTTTTTTATCCCGGGATTCCGTGTAAAGATGGATGTTTTGCCTAATCGGTATACCACGTTATGGTTCGAAGCTACTGAAACAGGGGAGTTTGATTTGTTTTGTACGGAGTATTGTGGTAAAGGGCACTCTGAAATGATTGGAAAAGTAAAAGTTGTTACTGAAGATGAATATAATAAATGGCTCACTTCGAATAGTGGTGGCAGTGATTTACCTCCGGAACAATGGGGGGCCGAATTATTTAAAGGAAAAGCATGTTTCTCGTGCCATATAATAGATGGTAATCCAAGCGTTGGCCCAACATTTAAAGGTATATTTGGACGTGAAGAAAAACTGACTAATGGAAGCACAATCAAAGTAGATGAAAACTATATTCGGAAATCTATTTTAGAGCCACAAGCAGAGGTTGTTGTTGGTTTCCAACCGATTATGCCTACGTATCAAGGTGTATTAAAAGACGATGAAATAGATGCATTAATTGCCTATTTGAAAACAGTAAAGTAAAGAGAGAAAAATATGAGTTCCTCAGCAAGTGTAAATTATTTAAATGAATTTAAAGGTATAAAATCATGGTTATTTACACTAGACCATAAACGCATTGGTGTAATGTATTTGTTTGGCGTGATGATATCTTTTTTACTTGGTGGTGTATTTGCAGTGGTAATCCGGCTAGAACTTTTAAATCCTGGCATGGATTTTATTACAGCAGATACCTATAACCAAATGTTCACACTTCATGGCGCTGTGATGATATTCCTCTTCATCATACCGGCTATTCCTGCGGCCCTTGGTAATTTTGTTTTACCACTGATGATCGGTGCCAAAGATGTTGCTTTTCCACGGCTAAATCTAGCCAGTTGGTATATTTATGTAATAGGTGCGGTATTTGCACTTTATTCAATTGTTGCTGGTGCGGTTGATACGGGCTGGACATTTTATGCGCCGTACAGTACAACCACTTCAACTTCCGTAATTTCCATGACGCTCGGTGCTTTTACTCTTGGGTTTTCGTCAATATTTACAGGAGTAAATTTTATAGCCACCGTTCACAAACTACGAACGCCAGGCATGACATGGTTTAAAATGCCGCTTATGGTGTGGGCCTTATATGCAACGGCTGTTATCCAGATATTGGCAACACCCGTGTTAGGTATCACGCTAGTCCTGCTAATTTTAGAGCGTGCTTTCGGGATCGGTATTTTTGATGCGGCCATGGGTGGGGATCCCGTATTATTCCAGCATTTCTTCTGGTTCTATTCACATCCTGCAGTTTATATTATGGTTCTTCCGGGTATGGGTATAATAAGTGAACTGATTGCCACATTTTCACAAAAGAAAATCTTTGGGTATAAATTAATTGCATACTCAAGTATGGCTATAGCGTTGATTAGCTTTCTTGTTTGGGGTCATCACATGTTTACAAGTGGTCAATCCGAATTAGCTTCCGTTGTTTTTTCCTTTCTTACATTTTTTGTCGGAATTCCCTCCGGTGTCAAAATGTTTAACTGGATGGCCACAATGTATAAAGGCCGGATAAAACTAGATTCGCCTATGTTGTGGGCAATGTCGTTTATGTTTTTATTTGCCATAGGTGGCTTTACCGGGATAATGCTCGGAGCTATTTCTATCGATATTCATATGCATGATACATATTTTGTGGTTGCACATTTTCATTATACCATGATGGGTGGTACAGTAATTGCCTTTTTTGGTGGATTGCATTATTGGTGGCCGAAGATATGGGGACGGATGTACAATGAAACACTGGCAAAAATTTCTGTATTTCTAGTTTTTATTGGTTTTAATATGACATTTTTTACCCAATTCTTTTTAGGGTCCCAGGGAATGCCACGCCGGTATTATAACTATCTTGATAAATTTCAGCCTTTACACGCTTTTTCATCATATGGTTCTTGGGTTTTGGCAGCTGGTTTTGTTTTAATGGCCTATTATCTGATACATTCTCTTTATAAAGGCGAAAAAGCGCCAAACAACCCATGGGGTGCATTGTCATTGGAGTGGCAAACTCAGTCACCTCCCGTTCATCATAATTTTGAAGGTGAAGTCGTTCTGGATCACGATCCTTATGATTATGATACACGGATGGTCATTGACGATAAATTGATTAAAAAATAATATCATATTTGTTTTATTTCATAATTCAAAAATATGATTTTCACTTAAACTAAAAATAAAACCAAATATATTGAGAGGTTTATGGAACACGCAGAACATCCATCATATTTACAACATCATTTTGCTGACTCACAACAACAGGAGGAAACAGCCAAGCTTGGAATGTGGATTTTTCTTCTGACTGAAGTTCTTTTATTTGGCGGGTTATTTGCTTTCTATGCTATTTATCGAGCCTGGCATCCCGAAATGTTTGTTGAAGCACACAAGGTTCTTGATATCCCCATGGGTGCATTAAATACATTTGTATTAATAACAAGTTCCTTAACAATGGCCTTATCAATCAGGGCTATGCAAGTCAATAATAAGAAACAAACTATTTGGCTGCTTGTTGCCACTTTGTTATTGGCTGCAACATTTCTTGTTATTAAGTATTTTGAATACAGTCACAAATTTCATTTAGGACAATTACCAGGTAAATACTATACTTACGAAGGTATTACAGCTGCAAATCCACATATTTTCTTTAGCATATATTTTACCATGACCGGTTTACATGGCCTTCATGTTGTTATTGGTATGGCAGTGATAACATGGGTATTAATCCGGACTATAAAAAATAATTTCTCATCAGAATATTATACACCAATTGAAATGACGGGTTTGTATTGGCATCTGGTTGATTTAATCTGGATATTTTTATTTCCATTATTGTATTTAATAGGGTAGGGCATTATGACAGAAAATGTACATTCACATCACCACATACTTCCACTAAGTCTTTATTTTACAATTGCAGGAATATTATTTGTATTAACTGGTATTACTGTGGGCGTATCCTATTATGATTTTGGGAGTTTCAATATAGTTGTCGCATTAACGATTGCAGTTATAAAAGGTAGCCTGGTTGCACTGTATTTTATGCACCTAAGGTATGACAACAAATTATATGGCGCTATCTTGGTTTTATCACTCGTATTTCTTTCGATCTTTATTGGATTAACTATGATCGATACATTATATCGTGGAGAAATACAACCCATTGAAGGGTCAGTGATAAATGAGAACGCAATAATTTATGAGCAAAACAAGTAGTTCGAAGCCCCGTAAGGGGCTTTTTTTCTCCTATAATTTCTTTTAATGATTTTTCCCACCAAATTATTTTCGTATATTTTCCCCATCAAATCTAATAGCTATGTGAGACTAAAATGAAAAGACTATTCCCTGCTTTTATTTTATTGGTATTATTACTATGTGCTGTTTTTTTTGCACAAATGCGTTTAAAACAAACCAATATTCCTGAACTTTATCCTGTACCATCGTTTGAATTTAAATCGCAATTTGGGGATAATTTTACAAATAACGATTTTGCAGGGAAAATTTCTGTTGTTGATTTTATTTTTACAAGCTGTCCAGGTATTTGTCCTGTTATGGCAAATAAAATGTCTGCATTGTATCAAGAATATGAACAGGAGAACGATGTTCAATTTGTAAGTTTTAGTGTTGACCCGGCAAGGGATTCATTGGAAACGCTAATAGAATATGCCCAAAATCTCGGTATAAAAGATAATCGTTGGAAATTTCTCAGAACCGAAAAGGCAGCTATCGATACATTGTATGAAAAAGGTTTTAAACTTGGTGGTGAGCTCCCTTATGGGCATAGTGGTGCGTTTGTTTTGATAGATGAAAATGGAATTATCCGAGGTTATTATAATTATAATGATATTGAGAGTCTTGCGCTTTTAGAGGACCATATTAACATATTAATTGATGAGCTATAAGTTAAATCTTAAGTGGTGAAATTTTAATGGAAATTGAAAACCTGGCGTCGGTAAATGCTGTTTTAAATGGTTGTGCTGCAGTAATGCTGCTAATGGGGTTTGTTAAAATTAAGGCGGGGGATAAAATTGCGCACAGAAATTTTATGGTTTCTGCCCTTTTTTTTGCGGTTTTATTTCTAACTTCTTATCTGATTTATCACTACCACGTTGGCAGTGTGCCGTATCCTTATAATGATTGGACACGGGCAGTTTACTTTGCGATCCTGATACCCCATGTTGTTTTGGCCGGATTAAATGTACCCTTTATTATAATCTTGGTTTATCTGGCTATGAAGAAAAAATTTGAGAATCATAAAAAATTAGCACATTGGGTATTTCCGGTTTGGATGTATGTTTCTGTAACAGGAGTGGTAATATACCTGATGAATTATGTTTTATAGTAAAACCCGGACACATCTATTCTCACCAATTTTATCTTATGATTTATAAAAAGTTTGTTCGTCCCATTTTTTTTAAAATTGATCCCGAAAAAGTACATCATACTACATTAAAAATTATTTCCATTCCTCCCATAAAAAGCCTTTTAAACATATTTTGTAATTACTCGCCAGATGATTTAAAAAAAAGATTATTCGGGATAGATTTCCCAAACCCTATTGGCCTTGCAGCAGGATTTGATAAGAATGCTGCGCATATAGATTCTTTTTCGGCATTGGGTTTCGGTTTTATAGAGATTGGAACAGTAACCCCACTCGCGCAAGAAGGGAATGCAAAGCCACGCATTTTTCGTCTCCGGGCAGATTCGGCATTAATAAACCGCATGGGTTTTAATAATGAAGGTGTAGACTCTGCGCTTGAAAATATTAAAAAGTGTAAGGTCGATACAATCATCGGTGGGAATATAGGTAAAAATAAAATCACGCCCAATGAAAACGCCGTTGATGATTATCTGAAAAGTTTTAAGGCCCTGTTTAATTATGTTGACTATTTTGTAATTAATGTCAGTTCACCAAATACACCCGGCCTTCGTGCATTACAAGAAAAAGAGCCATTAATGCACATCCTAAATGTTCTGCAAAAAGAAAATTATACAATGGCCCGGCCAAAGCCCATTTTGCTAAAAATAGCGCCGGACCTGACAAATAGCCAACTTGACGACATAATTGAAATTGTCCAAAAAATAAAAATTGATGGCATAGTTGCAACCAATACGACCATATCAAGAAACCATATAAAATCAGATTCAACAATTGTGGAAGAGATAGGCGCGGGAGGATTAAGCGGTAAACCACTTTTCAAACGGTCTACCGAGGTCATTCGTTATATCAAGAAAAAATCAGGTATTCCTGTAATAGGTGTGGGCGGCATACACTCTGCCGAGGATGCAATAGAAAAAATAAAAGCCGGGGCAGACCTGATCCAGATCTACACCGGCTTAATTTACGAGGGGCCGTTTTTAATAAAGAAAATTAAAAAACAATTGGTGAAATATTATTCAAATAATAGCGGCATATCTAATAAATAACCTCTGCCCAGCGTTTACCCGCAACAAGCTCGGCCTTACGGTTTTGCCATTTTTCTTTAGAACCCATTATGGATGTAAAAGCCTTATCCAGCATACCGCCGATTTTATCATGTCCGGCTACAAAAACATGCGTATTGGCTTTGTTCAACATCTCTAAAATTTCTTCAGTTCTTTGTTCCAGCGCATAATCCAATGCAATGGGATCAGCCCAATGTGGCCGCGGGCTAAGCGCCTGGAAGGCTTTAAAAGTTTCTTCATCATAATAACTCGTCAAATCATCATTTTTATCATTCATATAAAGCAGCTCCAGGCCAGTGCGTGCGCCATAAAACAAACGAACCTTGCCTTCCCAGTTTTTAACATTTTTATATAAATGTTTCACTAATGCACGGAATGGGGCAATCCCTGTACCCAATCCAATAAGTAATAAATCAGATGTTTTATCTTCGGGGATATCAAAAGGCAAACCAAACGGCCCGGTTAAAACAATTTCATCGCCCACCTTGCGGTCGCATAAATAATGTGAAGCAATACCATCATAAATTTCACCATTAAAATCATCAATAAAAGAGCATCGTTTTACTAATATTTTTACCTGTGGTTTTTTACCCTTTTGGGCAGGAATATCTGCAATGCTATAAAGCCTGTGATGCACGGTATTTCCAAATCCATGTTGTCCTTCAACAATAACCCCAACACTTTGGCCAAGTTCATACTTAAAATCCGGCCTGTCAATTTCTATTACTAATTCCCTTACCTCTTCCGTCCCTTCCGGTGATAAGCGATCGGTCTTTTTTATAACACCGGTGTGACGTGTGCTTATGTCATAATCTGCTAAACGGGCCATCTTTCCTCCAAATATTTTTAAATTTTAAATTTATTTTCTGTTCCCGGTAACGCACAACTGCATCTTTGTTTTCGATTTTCTTCCAAATTTTTTATTCCTGTAAGTCTCCGGAAATAAGTTTGAAAGAGGGTAACAATAATTATTGCCAAAATAACAAGCACAACCGAACCGAATATAATCCTGAACATGCTTAGCCGCCTAACCCGGCAAAGCCCATAAATGAAAGCGATAAGATGCCTGCAATCAATAAAGTTAATGCCGTGCCTTTTGCAACATTAGGTATATCTGCTAAATCGAGTTGCTCGCGTAAACCGGCCATTAAAATCAACGCCAAAGTAAATCCCGCCCCGGCGCCAAGCGCGTATACAAAGCTTTCAAGAAAACCGTACCCTTTGTTTGTTTGGAAAAGGGCCAAGCCTAAAATAGCGCAATTTGTGGTGATTAATGGCAGAAAAATACCCAGTGCCCGAAACAATCCCGGGCTGATTTTCTTAATAAACATTTCAACCAGCTGTACGGTGGAAGCTATGACCACGATGTATGATATCAACTGTAAAAACGGTGCGTTGATGGTAATTAACAGGGCATGAATGCCATAAGCCGACATCGAGGCGATTATCATGACAAAAGTTACAGCGCCACCCATGCGTGAGGCTGTTTCCAGTTTTCCGGATACACCCAGAAACGGGCAAATCCCTAAAAAATAGGCCAGAACAAAATTGTTGATCAAGCTGGCGTTGATAAAAATAAACCATAATGAATCGTTCATAAACTGTCCTTAATAAAATCTGTCAAATTTCTTTAAATCTCTATTTGTTGTTCTTCACGCGCTAAAAAGGAATAAAACCTCAACCTTATGGGTGCTTTTACCTCAGCATGGCAATGGTAACTTTTATTAATCGCCATACGCCCTTTTTTCCCGGCTATAATGCCCGTGCTTTTTTTGCTTTACGTTCTTTCGCGCCATTAAAAACAAGCAGCCAAATCGCCAATGTAAAAAGACCGCCGCCGGGCAGGATCATGATAATCCAGGATTGAAAACTACCGGGAAGAACGGGAAAGCCAAATAAAGTGCCTGTTCCAAAAATCTCTCTTACCACGCCCAGGCACAATAGTGCAAAAGTAAAACCCAGCCCCATACCCAAAGCATCCCAAAATGATTTACTGACTGTGTTCTTGGAGGCAAAAGCCTCAGCCCGCCCAAGGATAAGACAGTTCACCACAATCAATGCGATAAATGCGCCCAGGGCCTTATGAAGATCAAGACTGTAAGCCTGGATGGCATAATCGGCCACGGTTACACAAGTGGCGATAATTAAAATATAGGTGGCAATGCGTACCTGTTTTGGGATAAAATTCCGCAAGGATGAAACCAGCAGGTTGGACATAATCAAAACAAAAAGTGTTGCCAGTCCCATGGCCAGGGCATTCTCGGCAGAGTTCGTTACAGCCAGCGTTGGGCACATGCCAAGCACCTGCACAAAAACCGGGTTCTCGCGCCATAGCCCTTTTATAAACTCATCGGTCGCAGGGCCATTTTGTAATGATTCAAAAAAACCGCCCTTCTTTTTTTCTGTTGTTTGGATTTCCATAATCTCTGTTAAGGTATTAGTATTAAATTTATTTTTACTGTTTAAAAGAATCTTTGTGATTGTAAATTATTGGCACCCAATATTGGGAACTTTCTTTTATAATTTTTCCAATCGCTTTGGATGAAATTGTTGCGCCGGTTATACAGTCTATTTCCCAGGGGTTTTTCTTTGTGCCATGCTTAACCGGATTGACCAAATTTTTCAGTGCGTCTAATGATTCTTCTAAAGAAACATCGAGGGCCGAAAAATTATCAAGAAAAGCTTTGTCTTTTTCGATTTTATCGCCAAGCCCCGGTGTCTCTTTGGACTCCAGAACATAAAACCCAATTAGGGTTTGTGACTCGGGCGAATAGCCGTATAAAATATTTAACACATCCTGAAAGCCCTGGCCGCTTGCCTCGATGGCCAAACCAACCAATTTTCCATCATCATCAAAACCGGCATAAACAAGCTGCTCCTTTTGCCTTTCCTGATGGAATTCTTCAAAGCTTTTATCATCGTTTAATTTGTAGGTAATTTTCTTTGTAGCGCCGGGCAATACTTTAAATACGGCTTTTTCCAACGCTTCTGTTTTATTTTTTTTGATAATTGGCAATGTAAACTCATAAGTAACAACAATCAGCAAAGCGCATAAAATACCAATGCCCACCATCGCCCGGAACATTTTTACATCGCTTGCGGGCTTCTCAATTTTGTTGGATCAAATTGGTTCATGCTTGTCCCCCTTTCCGGGCTGTACCGTAAACCCGTGGCCGGATCAGGCTATCAATATGTGGCGATAGGGCGTTGCCTAAAAGGATGGCGTACATTACCCCTTCGGGCAGGCCGCCCCAGGTACGGATAACAACAACCAAAATGCCAATCACCGCGCCATAAACCGAAGCGCCAAGCGGCGTGATGGGTGAGGCAACCATGTCTGTGGCCATAAAAATTGCGCCCAACATCAGCCCACCGGAAAAAAGCATAAAGAGTGGCGAGGCATAATGTTCCGCATCGATAAGGTGTAAAAGGCCGCTTAAAAGAAAAACGCTGCCCAACATTGCTACCGGGATATGCCAGTCCATCATCTTGCGGTAAATGAGATATAAACCTCCTAAGAGAATTAGAAACGCGCTGGTTTCCCCACTGGAACCATTGGTCAATCCCATTGCCAAATCCATCGTACTTGCTGATATTCTTTCAAATTTAAAAGCCGATAAGGGCGTTGCACCGCTGACAATATCATAAACCGGCTGGGCAAATGGAAATGTAAAAGTCGAGGAAGAGATTGTCGTAAACCGGTCTGCGGAGAAAGCAGGGTACCAGGTTGTGATGGCTACCGGGAAGGCTGCCTGTAGAACGGCCCGGCCTACAAGCGCGGGATTAAAAACGTTATATCCCAAACCGCCAAAAATATATTTGCCCAAAGCTATGGCTATTACGCCGCCCGAAAAAACCATCCACAAAGGGAAGTTGGGTGGCAGGGTCAGGCCAAAAAGCAAACCCGTAATGGTCGCCGACCAATCCGAAATGGTGCTTTCCTTATCCGCAAACCTGCATAGTAAATGTTCAGTCAGCACGCTGGAAACAACGGCTGTAATAATTACGAACAAGGCGCTGATCCCGAAGGCATAAACTGAAAACGCCGCAACAGGAATAAGTGCCCAAACCACGTTGCGCATAATTTCATCGGTGCGGATGCCTTTTACTATGTGAGGCGAAGTGTTAATATTTAATGTTTTGTTTAAACTCATCTTTTTCTTTCTGGTTGAGCGTTTTATTCGAAATCCCCGATGTTTAAATCGGGAATCCTTGATTCTTGATACGGGGTTCCGGGCACTAATGGAATTTTAGTTTTACCCTATTACTTTAACCGTCCCATGTTTTTAAGCCCGTTTCCTTAAAATTGATTTTGATAACCTGAAATACTGTACCAACGGAATATTTGACGGGCAAACATAAGTGCAGGAGCCACATTCAAAACAATCCATTAAATTATATTCGCCGGCCATTTGGTCGTACCCTTCCTTCTTTGCCAAAATACCCAGCTTTGAAGGGTTTAGAAAAATAGGGCACGCTTCCACACATGCGCCACATTTTATGCATGGAAATATTTTTTCTTTATGCGCCTTAACTTCATTTTCAGTAAATACAACCACACCCGATGTACCTTTAACAATTGGAATATCAAGGTTTGAAACAGCAACGCCCATCATGGGGCCACCAAGGTATACTTCGCTGATATTGTCTTCCACGCCGACCTGTTCCAAAACATATCGCAGGGGCGTCCCGATGGGAATCAGGTAATTACCTTTTTTCTTTACGCCCGGACCGGTGATGGTAATAACCCGTTCCATAATCCCACGACCATGGGGCAAAAGCCGTCCAATCTCGGCGGTGGTGGCCACATTTACGGCAACAACGCCCACGTCTATTGGCAATCCCCCGGATGGGACTTCGCGACCAAGAACGGCAGTAATCAACATTTTTTCCGCGCCCTGTGGATATTTAACCGGGATGACTGCTACAGAAATATTGGGGCTTTCAGCCGGGATATGTTTTTGAAGGTGCTCGGCCGCATCCAGCTTATTTGCTTCAATGCCGATAATGGCCTTTTCAGCTCCGGTGACTTTAAGCAGGTATTTTATACCGGTAAAAATATCGTCGGCTTGTTCCAGCATAACCCGATGGTCGGTTGTTAAATAGGGCTCGCACTCAACGCCATTTATCAACAGCGTGTCGCATTTTTTGCCTTCCGGGACTTTTAGTTTTACGTGTGTCGGGAATGCCGCGCCACCCAATCCAACAATCCCCGCGTTTTGGATAGCGGCAATTATTTCATCAATACTTGCCGAATCTGCATTAATGGGATCGCCTTCATCCACTTCCTGCGTGTCGGAAGGGAAGGGGTCCAGGTAAATGCCTTGGGCCATCTTCCCGCTGATGGTTGGTACGTTGCCAATTTTACGGATGGTTCCCGATGCCGGTGCGTGGGTCGGTACGGAAACAAACCCCGAAGCTTTGGCGATCACCTGGCCGCGTACAACTTCCTGTCCTTCACGCACAATTGGCTCGGATGGCGCGCCAATATTTTGGGCCAGGGGGATGATCATCACCGGGGCAAACGGAAAACGCCGGATAGGTAATTTATTGGTTTCATCCTTCGATTCCGGTGGGTGAATACCGTGTTTAAATGTGTTCTTTTTAGAAAATGATAAAGTCATTTAGATTAATATTTGATAATTATTAAGACCGTTAAAGAACCAGTCATCCTGAGCGAAACGCAGTGTAGTGAAGGATCCCATTATTCAGTGGATTCTTCTCTTCGTTTCACTTCGCTCAGAATGACAGTTATATTTATTAATTATATTTCTCACCTCTTTTTATCCACTTCTCAATATCTTTTGCCGATTTATCTGATGGCAATCCGGGGTGGATAACTTGTGCTGTACATTTTTCGGCCGCCTTAACCAAATCCTGATAAGGGCCGCCATTGGCATTTTTGATGAACGCCTTTTTATCGCCATTATACTCAAAAATACCCGAGTTTATTTTTATGCACTCATCACAGGAGGTACATTCGTCTGTATCAAGCCAGGGCGCCATATAATCGCCACTCGCCTCGGGCGCTGCTGAACTACTTTCCGTGCTTGCCGGAGCATCCAATGCTAAATCGGCCAACCCTTCGCCATTACCGCCGGCCAGTTGCATAAGGCCTTGTGCGATCTTTCCAACAATTTCCTTACGGATTTTACCTTCAAGGTCAACAGATTCCTGCTCCTTAACATCAACACCGGCCAGGCCACGCAGCATTATCCAGAAATCACGGCGCTCTTCGCAGGACAGAACAATCGGCTCTGCAACAAGGACGCGGCTTAAATGCTGTTTTCTGTCAACGGCCCAGATAAACGGAAACTTGCCTTCGCGTTCATCGGCATCCATTTCAAGGAACTCGCTTAACGGCACCATATCGTCGTTCCAGGTATCGTGCGGTGCTTTGCGGAATTGCTTGCGGAAGCGTGCTTCGGTGATGGCAAAATCGGCAAAGGTCATGGCAACGTCCATCGATTTCTCACGGCCATCTTCCATATATTTTAAAGAATATGTTGGCCACAGATCGTTCATCGCTGGGTTTCCGCTTAAATCAAATGCTTCTTCTGCCTTCACACCATTATCCGGATTATATTTATAAATCGGATATGCGCGTGATTCCATCGCCAACTTAGCCTGATGTGCGCCCAGGTCATCGGCAACACCATGCTCGGGCTGGCAGGTTGTGTACAGGTTAAACAAAGCAGGGCGCTTGGTTATAAGCCCGTCAATAAAGCCTTCGATCATGTGGCTTGTATTGGCCATTGTCGCTTGCAGGACATATGTATTTCTATGCGCCATGGCAATAAGGCCAATCTCTTTGCGTGGTTCTTCTTTACCTTTTATTGCTTTTCCATATTGGGCCATGTCCGAAATTTGGCCAATAAACCCGGATGTACAAGCCTGGCCGCCCGTATTGGAATAAACCTGTGTATCTACGATGATTACTTTAATCGGTTTACCCGAGGCCATCATGCGCGAAAGGTTTTGGAAACCAATATCGTACATAGCGCCGTCACCACCAAGGGCAACTACAGGTGGGCAAAGCAGCCATTCTTCATCGGTAAATTTATGCCAGTTAAAATATGTGAAGAACGCATCATGTTTGGCCGGTTCGTAATTGCCGCTTAGCTCAAGCTCGGCCATGCGGATGGTACGGAAACCATCGGCCATTTTTGCCATATGGCCTTCAAAAATACCCATGGCCAAAGATGTGGAGTCCTGGAGAAGATGGTTTGTCCATGGGAAAGGATAAGGGTTGAACGGATATGTTCCGCCCCAAACCGATGTACAACCTGTTGAGTTGGTCATACCCATATTAGAGCGTCCTTTGCCTGTCGTGCCATCGAGATATTTCCATTTTAACTTTTTAAGTTTGGCCAACATCTGTGTTACATTGCGCAACCATTCCTGGTCAACCGGTTCACCGCCCTGGGCAGATTCCAGTTTTTTAGTGATTCCGGCCATGGTCAAATCGTTGTCTTTCATTTCACTTACGATTTTTTCCATCGTGTCCGAATCGCTGATGTCGATGGTTTGCATTAATTTTAACTGGATATGCTTTTCGAGTTTGCCAATCAGTTCATCTAAGTATTTTACATGTTTTTCAACACGTGGCTGCATGAGCGACTCAACGGTTGCCGTAAACAAGTGGATCACTGTTTTTTCAGAACAACCCAAACACGCGCCATCACCACTGGCAAAATTCAGGTAGGCTTCTTTGTTTAGCAAGATTGTTTCGAGGGCGCCAATTTTTTCTTCAAGATCGTCAACACGGTTAAATTTAGGCGGTGTATTTGGTAAGTCCATCCACAAATCCCATTCTTTGCGCAGGCGTTTAACCGTCGCGTCTGTTTGTGTGATCGGCCTTAGCGCGTCATCATCGCACACTTCAACGCATTCCATACAACCCTTACAAGTCATCGGGTTTACCGTAATGCTGAACAACCCGCCGCTATTTGGGGCTTTCTTTTCGTGGACGTCATAATAAGGCCGGGTAAGGGCAAATTGAAAATCGCCCAATTCTTCGCGGAACCATTTAAACTCTTTGGTCAGTGCTGTGGCATTATCGCTGTCCTTTATGGTCAGGTCAATGGCCTTGCTGATATGGTCGCTTACCGTAGCGCCATTGCGCGCTTCATTTAATAAGCCACGCAGCTTAGTTTCCATTTGCCGCACGGCCTTTGGCAATAGCTCGACTTTATCATGGTTCTTTTTAACACGTCTTACGATTGTGTCCAGTACGCCGGAAACTTCGCTTACCAATCCGGGGATAGCCGTATCGGGGCAAACAGTGTAGCAGTTTCCGCAGGCAGTACAATTATTGGCAATCCATTCGGGGTGGTCAAAACGGATGCCTGTCATATCGCGGAATAATGAAGACACAGCCGGCATAACGCTTAAACCGATAAATGGGTCTGTCAGGTTGTCGTTACCCAAACCACGCAAATAAAAATTACCTGTTTGCTCCCAGAAGCGATGGATGTCCGTCATGCGTGATTCACTTACAGGGATATTTTTCACCATCATTGGCAGGGCCGGTGTTGTGATGATTTTTTCATCTTTGGCATGTCCTGCGCCAAGGACCTTATTGGTGATTTCAGTGATTTCATCAAAACCACGTTTTACAACGCGCATATTGTCATCCACCACACGTTGGCCTTTACCGCCAAATTTGTGTTGCAGTTGATCGTGAATGGCCGCTAATAGTTTTTCTTCCGAAAGGCCTGTTTGTTTCATAACCGGTGATGCGGCAAAAAATGCGCCCTGGAAAGCAATACCCTGCATCCTAAGTTGTAGCTCGGGATCAGTCGCTTCTTCACGGGCAATTTTAAAACCGTCGATATAATAGATATGGATTTTACGGTCAATAATTGTTTTTTGATAATGTTTGGGAATACTGCCCCATACTTCATCGGCGCTTTCTTTATCACTTTGGATGATGAAATAACCTTCATCTTTCAGGCCGGCCAGTGCATTTGTATGGCCAAACACATTAGGATCGGGGGAGAGCACAACATCTACATAAAAATATTCGCAGTTAATACGGATTGGCTCCGGTGCTGCGGCCAGATAATAAGTTGTAGGCTGTCCTTTTTTCTCCGAACCATATTTGGGGTTGGCCTTAATATTATAGCCCAACAAATCAAAAAGGGTCATGGCCAGGTTTTTACCTGTGGTGATCGCGCCCCATCCACCCACAGAGTGAAAGCGGACAGTGATGGCGCCATCGGGCATCAGGTTAGGATTTTCAGTTCCATGAATGGCCAGTTCTTTCACATTCGGGTAAGCGTCTTCGATTGTTTCCTGATAAATTTGCTGTTTAGGCGTGTGCGCCGTTTCACGGATAAAATCAATCGAAAGATAGAAAAGTTTTTTCTGCTTGCCATCAGGCAGCATATTTTCAATGGTGCCAATGATACCTTCGGGCTGTAAATCCCTGCTGCCCATTCCAAAAGATCCCGAATAAAGGGCTGGTACATCCGATTGTTTATAGCTTTCCAGGTCGGCGTAAGGTTTATCTTTTTTATGAAGGCCGTTTTCCACACATTTGGTAAGCGTAGCACGAATCTCGCGCATTATTGGTAAATCAACTGCTAATGGCTGATCAAGACGTTCCAGTACGGCAACCCCTTTTTTACCTTTGAGAAATTTACTGATTAAATCGCCGGGGAAAGGACGGAACATCACAAGATCGATCACACCAACTTTTAAACCGCGGGTTTCACGAAGATAATCGACTACAACTTCGGCGCTTGGTACAATACTTCCCTGGCCTAAGATTAGATAGTCTGCATCCTCTGCTTTGTAACTCATCACGCGTTCATAACGGCGGCCTGTTAATTGATAGTATTCTTCAAAGGCTTGTTCTGTCAGTTCCTGAATATGATCAAAAAAGAATGGACGCTGGGCTGCTACACTCTGCATGTATGAATCCTGGTTTTGCACAATACCGGCCATAACAGGATTATCTACATCCCACAGTTCCGGGATACGGCGGCGTGTATCGCCATAAATAATTTTTTGTGCCGGTGTGGGCGTTTCGATCAAGTCGTCCGGGCGGCCAAGATATTCTTCGATTAATGCCCGTTCGGGGATAAGCATAGATTCAATTAAATGTGTTGTTAAAAAACCGTCCTGGGCAATGATGCCCGGTGTTAAGGCCAGCTCGGCAATGCGATGCGAAATAATATTCATATCCGCTACATGTTGCGAGTTTTTTGCAAATAGCTGGAAGAATCCCGTATCATCAACGGCATGATAATCATCATGCCCGGCATGTACGTTTAGGGTAGATTTTGTCATGGCCCGCGCACCAATATTTAATACATAAGTCAGGCGTTTACCAACAGCGGCATACAAGGATTCGTGCATATAAGCAATTCCCTGGCCGGATGAAAAGTTTGAGGCACGTAAGCCCGTCATGGAAAGCCCGGCTGTAACAGCTGCGGCAGCGTGTTCACCCTCCGGTTCAATAAAAATAAGAGGACGGCCCGAGATATTTAAATGGCCTTTGGCAGCTTCTTCGGCCCAATATTCGCCCATCTGTGTAGATGGAGTAATGGGGTAAGCACCTGCTGCATCAGTGGATTCACGTTCGCACATAATGGCTGCGGTGTTTCCATCGAGTGCAACACGTGTGCCGGTATATTTGAATTTTTTATCGTCTTTAGCCATGATTGGCTCCTTATGTATTAAGATTCTTTAGTCTTATATAATTTAAAATTTTTTACTGCTCCTCAATTTACTTCTAAACCTGTTTGGAGCAGGTTGCTCATAAGCAGAAAAGTAGCTGTTGGGAAAACGCGCCTTATGTTATTATGTTGTTGCTATCCTCCGTTCACCTTTGCGGATTATTTTTTTACTTTTTTCACCTTTAATAACACCTTTCTTTTTATCCAGCCAGACTATGGCCCCAGTGGGGCAGCGTTGGATAGGAACCTGTGTATTATGGTTTTGGGAATAATCAATAACGGGTAAATTATTTTTCATGGTGATTAAGTTGCCGGGCGCATCCATCTCACAGCGTGCACAGGCCGTGCATCCAACCTGGCAACCTTCAAGAATTTCATCGCCGGCATCAAGGTTTTTACATGCCACCCAAAGCCGGTTGCTTTCCGGCTGAATGGAAAACAAGTCTTTGGGACATACTTCCACACAATCGCCACAAGCTGTACATTTATCTTCATTTACAACCGGGATTGAAAAGCCGTTCATAGTAATGGCATCAAAATCACACACAACTTCACAATCAGCTAGGCCCAGGCAGCCCCAAAAACAATCTTTGCCACCACCGGAAACCAAGGAAGCTGCCTGGCAAGTTTGCAAGCCTTGGTACTGTGCCCGGTTGCGCGCAACATTGGTGCCTCCTGCACAGGCCAACCGTGCAACTTGTTTTTCGGCTGCGCCAACATCCACACCTAAAAACTGGGCAATTTCAACCCGGCCTTCTTCGGAACTAACCGTACATTTTCCGGGCAATGATCCGCCATTAACAAGCGACTCTGCAAAAGGACGGCATCCGGGAAAACCACACGCGCCGCAATTTGCATGGGGTAGCATATCTTCAACAATGTCAATTCTGGGGTCTTCTTCTACATGGAGTTTTTTATTGGCAACAATAAGCATTGTGGCCAGGAGCAGGGTAAGTCCGCCAAGGGCAGCGATAGAGATTATTATCAGCATTAAATAATACCAGTCTGTATTTATTAGAACTTTTACATAATGGGATATTTACCCAAAATATGCAATAAAAGACTTTTTTGTCTTGAAAATTATTTCATCCTCAAATATAACAATAAGATTTGCATGATCAAATAAAATTTTATCACTTTTCGCGCTTATTTTGAGAGGAAATTATTTGTAAATCGTTTTTAGGAAAAATGAGTGTTTTTTATAAACAATAATAATATGAGCTAGCTTTTTTTTACTGGTCTAAAATTTAAAGGAGATAGTTTGCTTAAAAATTGGATTAATGCTATGAAGAAGCTTGAAAAATAAACAGCCTCATGAAGAAATAATGAGGCTGTTTATAAAAATTATAAATTGCCTGTAACGCGGGGCTTTAATGATGCCTATTATTCCACAACGACAACACGGACAGCTACAAAATTACTCCCGTGCATGTGGCCTAATATTTCAACTACTTTTGCTGTGGCAATTTCTTTTGGACCTGGGGTTTTGAGGGAGATTAAAGCCTCGTCATTTCGACTATCAGTCGCATAAAAAGCCTTGATATTCCCTTGTGCATCGCGATCAAAACCTTTTGCTGCGTTTACATACACGTTAACGGGCTGATTAATTTCTCCTGCGGCGCGAATTCTGTCAAACAAGCCAATTTCTGTGGTGGGCATTAAAAGATAGATTGCATAGGCCGCAAAAACTAAAACAGCCGGGATGAGTACTTTTTTCAGGTTGCTCATATAATGTCTCTCATTTTAATTGTAGATGGGAATATTTTAATTGCTTGAAGATCAATTTAATAAAAATAATTTTCTTCTTCCAACAAAACATAATTTCTTTCTTGCCCCAGTTTACAAATACACCTTTTAAAACCGGGAAAAATCGGAAGGATTGGTTTCCAGTTCTAAGCCTTTATTGAGCGTAAAAATGAAACTGCGTTCCAAAAGGTGTTTTTTCAATGATTCCACCCGCATTATAATATTGTTTTTTCCGGCGATAAAAATGATTTTCTTAATAGGTGCCCTGTCCGAAAGAACCATAATAACGTGGCTGTTCTCGTTCATATAGCTCGAAATATTTTTAAAAAGATTTTCAAAGTATTCAAAATTTTCGCCACAATACCAGGCATATTCAGGATCACTTTGTGGGGTGCTGGGATAAAATGGCGGGTTTATTACAATCCAGTCAAAACTTTTTTTACGGATTTTTTTAAACAGGTCAGATTTTATTACGGAAATTTTAAAATTGTTCTTTTGGGCGTTGGTTTTAATATTATTAACGGCAATTTCACTTATATCAGAAGCCGTAACCTTGGCCGTCTGCTGTGCCGCATAAAGCGAAATTAACCCGGTTCCGGCACCCAACTCTAAAAAACTGGCATCGGCTATTTCCTGTTTTGTTAAATAGTCCAAAAGGAAATGGGTAGTATGGAAAAAACGTGGGGGAAAGACACCTGCATAAATATCCAGCTCAATATCCTGATATTTAAATTTTTGATCTTTGCTTGTGTATTTTAAATAAAACCACTTAAGCAATGGAGAAATTAGCTTTCGGGCAAGTACTCTCAATCGATGGACTTTGCTGCGCATAAAAATCTTCAATTTTAAATGGATTGATACTTTTAAAGGTAATATTAGTTCGTCTTAAAGACAAGGGATAGAAATGGCAAGGCAGGGTTTATAATAATTTTCTTAGGAGAGTGGGGTGCTATCCGTGGAGCGTATTTTTATTGTACGGCCGGTTTAAATCGCTTGATGATATCTCTTAAAACAATCCATTTTATCACAAATGGAACATTGGTAGGCTTTCTTTTTTATGCTTTTTCCCAAACCATAAATTCCGCTGACGGATTTAACCGGGCGCATCAGTGCAGAGTCGTGCAGGAAAATCCCGCAAAAATTTGGAGGTAAAAATGAAAATATTTTATGCTGGTCCATCAAAGGCCAACCACAATAGCCGGGGCTAAAACGATTGCTGTGGCTCACTCCCATTCTTGAGCAATGTACACCTATCATCTGCTTTTCAAGCCAATCGATGGCCAGCTCTACAAGCTCGGAGCCGATTGTATCTATAATATAAGTGGAAAACATGTCATCCGTTACGGTGATTGATTTTATCCAGGCATCGTATTTATGGCCAAGAGTACATACAAAAACAAGGAGGCTTTCGGCTTGCTTTATTTGTCCGTTAATAATACGTCCGCTTTGTAATATTTTATCTATTAGTAAAATATCGTTTTTGTTTATGATGACCTCGGCCGGAGAAAATTGTCTGAACCCTCCTTGAATGTCCAGATGATTTGGCGCGTCATTTATAAATCTTTCAATTTCCTGGATCAACAAGCCTGGAATATTTTGTTTTGTCTTTGGATCATAACCCATTGCCTGTAATATTAAATCGGGCTGAAGTGGAAGCGCGTCCACAGGCACATTAAACGACTGAATTTGTAAAGCCTGGTTTGTGGCCATGACTATAATCCATACGAAGTGTGGTTAAAAAATGAACCAAAATTTATTTACAAATATTCTAAAGCGGCCTCCTCATTTTCCGGTAATTGATCAAGCTGATGGGGTAAGGTTTTGAGCCAATTTGTTTCCCCAGTATTTAAAATAATTTTTTTAGATTCGACTGCTTCTAAAATTGCCTGTGCTGCACATTTAACAGCCACTTTTGTCTGGTCAAATCCGTTTTCTTTTTTGATAATTTCGCTGGCAATATTTATAACAGTTTGCGGTTCCAAAATTAGTGCTTCCGGGCTGTGTGGCAAATCGCTTTCTACCATTAAGTCGCGGTACATCAACGGATTTTTAGTAGAGGCGGTATTAAAGAGGCGGCAATCGTACGCTAATAATTCTAAAAAGGCTTCGGGGGCCGTACCGCTTAAAAGCTGAATATTTTGAACCGATTCATTACTCCATAAGTCGGCAGCGGCACCGGCGATATTTCCCAAAGGGCTAAAATGTGCGCAGCAGGAGGATTTGCCTTCCATGCTTATCGGTACACCGGTAATCGCTTTTATTATTGGGCCTTCGTAGGCACAATCTTTTGATGGCCCAATGGCGCCATGTGCAAATGCGGCCAAACTTCGTGGTGCCGAAGCCGCCCGGTCTAATGCAGCCAATGTAGAGGGCAGCATGCCTTGTCCGGCCAATTGCATTGCTGTGTTGGAAAAACCACACGCTGTGTCCCCGCCGGGAATAGTTTTGTAATCGTCGCAAATGGAGGAGATTTCTTCCCAGAGCCAGCCTACATCATTGCAGGCAAGTATGCCCAAACTGCTTACAATCCCCGCCAGATCGCCATACATCAATGCCTGGTCGTGCACTTCTTTACCCCCAACCGATTCGATTGAGAGAATATCCGCTCCGGCTTGGGCAGCCATTTCAAATGCCTTGTGTGTAGTTTCCCAACTTTTCCATGACGTAGTAACGGTGGGCGGTCTGCATCACGTAAGTCGACAATGGTTACCCTAAGTGCGGTTGGGATGCCGGTTTTATTGTAAAAATTATCGAGATGGTTTTTAATAAGGGTTGTAATTTCTGCACCCCACTCCGGTTTCATTGTCATAGGCGGAAGTTGCTCAAATTCCATTACAAGTCCCGGAATCTCAAGCTTAAGTGAACGTCTTAAAACTTTTTTACAAATATCGTCATAATGCTGTAACACGTCCTTCCAGCCGGCTTCATCAATTAACATTGTTGGTAAGGTGAAATTTATTTCCGGGTAAACCTGTCCGCCACCAATTGTCAGGTTATTCCCGCATTTTACAGGATGGGGTGATCTCCCAAATATTAAATCATCGGGGTTTGAAATGGCCAATTTTGTATAGTGCTTCAATTTACATCCCTCGGTTTTAGATTAAAACAGGTGTATACTTTGTGTCAATTATTTGACCCTCTTTCAAATCTTCGCACGATTTGTGGGTATTGTTTCTTTTGTCTGAAGCATCAAATCTGTTACCATCATTAATATAAATCATGGTCATACCTTCCCGCAGTTTATCGGTTTTGTTGTTATCCGTAGCATGAAAGGTTAACCCCGAGTGATAACTAGCGTCCCCGGCCTTTAAAGGGGCGTAAATTTTTTTATGGTCGCTTAATTGCTCAGGTTGGTGTGGCTTGTTAAAAATATCGACATATTCTTTTTTTGCCCGGTGCGATTCCGGATAAAAGTACAAACAGCCTTTTTCGATGGATGCTTCGTTTAAGGCAAGCCAGATGGTGGTCGTCAGTTCCGGGTTTGAGACAGGCCAATAGCTGCTATCTTGATGTACCGGTGTTGCACGGCCACCGGCTTCTTTAAACAAAGCCTGATCATGCCACAACCGTATGCCTTCGACCTGCATCAGGTCTTTGGCTATACCGGCGAACCTTTTTCCAAAGACATAGTCTTTTACCGGTTGTGAATCAAAAGCTAAAAAGCCGCATTGCAGAAATGACTGTTCGTAAGGGCTTTTTTCCTCGAAGCTTCTTTTATCATCTCTTTTGCGCACTATTACGGCCGCTTCCATTACTCGTTTTGCAAAGTCCAGGGCAGGCCCAAATAGAACCCCCTCTAAAGTGATGAAGCCATTTTTCTGATAAAATTCAACCTGTTCTGAAGAGATTTTATACGAACGGTTATAAAAATCCAAAACCTCTTGTGGTGTTTCTTGTTCTAAAATTTTTTCAGCTTCAGAGAGTGAAATGTCATTTATTTTAAGCATGGATTAATCCTTTGGGTTTAAATAAGTTTTTCAAAAAGGGTTAGAATGCTGTTAAACCAGGCGAATTAGTGCCTGTCCCTAAACTCTGATTTATACGTTAAAAAGCAAGTCTTAGTCTGTCATTCTGAGTCGTTCTTAGACTCAGAATGACACCAAGTGAAGACTTTAAAGATAGGTACTAATTAAAATGGACTGCCAGGCTATGCGGGTCGGCAAAGAAACCGTCTGCCCCAATTTTATTTGCAAACTCTTGAGAAAGGGGCGCGCCACCTATAAAAACCTGTGTTGCCGGATTCCTATATTTAACGGCCTTAATAACGTCTTCCATACTTAACATGGTGGTAGTTAGCAGTGCGCTTAAGCCGATAATGCATTGCGGGTTTTCATCCAGTGCCTGTACAAATTTTTCACTGCTTACATCCGTTCCAAGATCGACGACATTCCAACCATCGCCTTTCATGATCATTTTCACCAAATTTTTTCCAATATCGTGCAGATCGCCTTTAACCGTACCCAAAACGAGGGTTCCCTTCGGTTTGATGCTGCCAGCTAAAAAGAATGGGCGAAGGTGTACCATAGCTGTGTTCATTGCCTTCGCCGCGATCAGCATATTGGGGATAAAAGCTTCTCCCCGCGAAAATTTTTCGCCAATGCGTTTCATTCCGGGCATAAGGCCGTTATTCAGTATTTTTTGTGGATCGATTTTTTGCGCGATGGCCTGTAATGTAAGCTCGGATGCGCCATCTTTGTCTTTTAGTTCAGGCGGGTAGGGCGTATTTTTATCAATTTTTCCAACTTCCACAACATGGGCAAGCTGCTCAAGTAGTTTATCCATTTACTTTCCTTTTTACTTCTTCTTGAAGAATCAAAATAAATTTACTGCACTAATCATGGCCAGATAATTTTCATCGGGGATATAGTCCGGGATACTATTGCCTGAGCCTAAAGCGTAGCCACCATTTTCGATACCTTTCGCGATCATTAATTTAGATCGTTGTAAAATTTCCTTCGGAGTGTGCCGTGCCAAAAAATCCATATCGATGCCACCGAGGATGGCGATACGACTGCCCCAGTTTTTATAGGCCGTTTCGATGGGTGTTATTTGGTCTTCAAAAGAATGTTTTGCATCATAATTTTGATCATCAATTACATCGTCCATCACGTCTTTCAGCTGGCCACAAGAGTGTAAGATTGCTTTTTTACCGGCCTTGTGAATGGCCGAAACAATTTTTTTATGCCAAGGGAAAACCCAGCGTCGAAGCATATTGGGCGAGAACATGGTTTGGTTTTTAAAACCCCAATCATCATTTACAATGCAGGCGCCAATTGTTTCGATGGGTGCAATAATTTTATAAAAAGTTAATAATCGCGATCCAACGGCATTAAAAATTTCGGTTGTCAGCTCTTCGTCCAGCATCGACATCATACTTATATTTTCAAAGCCCACAAGGTCAATTACATTTTCTAAAACACCGCCGTTTCCGCTGGCGATTAGTTTCATCCCGCCGGGAAGCTCGTGTCGTAAATCGTAGTAAATATCATAGTCCCCTTGGTTAGCATCCGGCCAGGCGTACTGCTCAAAACTTTGTCTATCATAGATCATATTTCCGGCGTTGAGGGAGTGGCTTTCTTTTTCTGCAATTTCTCCTTTGGGAAAACGTAAGGTATTTGTACGCCATGCAGAAATTGTAGCATGATCATAGCCTGCGTGTTCAAAAGATTTTATTAAACGCCGGAAAGGGGCGAGACGGGTTGAATTGTCTTCAGCTTGCTCGCCGGACAATTGCCCGATGATGCGGTTATTGAGGGCAAATTCAAATAATACCGGCCGTTTTGGGGTTTGGCCATTTAATACTTCTAAGAGGTTTTCAAAATCAGGTTCAAAGTTTTTTGTGCGCTTGTAAATTATGTTTGCCATAACCTCTCCTTATGCTCTTTAAATATACTTTATCTGATTGGAAAACGGTTTACCGATTATTGCAGGGTTTTGTACTATATTGACTAAAATATTGAATCTATCAATATTTTATATTTATTTAGCAGAACAAATTGACCAATATTTAAAGCAGGCATGGAAAATGAAATTAAAACAAGAAAAAATAACCTATCCGGTACAAAGCTCTTTTAAGGCGGTAAGATTCACGGTTCCAAAACTGGAAATGCCTTTTCATTTCCACCCTGAGTACGAACTTGTATATATTTTTAAAGGCGAGGGTCTTCGTTATGTCGGTGAGTCGGTTCAGAAATTTAAAAGTGGTGATTTAGTTTTTATCGGACCGGATTTGGCCCATGTCTGGCGAAATAAAGAAAAACCGGTCTCGTCCACTAAAGCCTTTGTGTTGCAATTTCCAAATAATCTTTTTGATTCTTTTAAAGGGAAACCGGAATTTGATTCAATTGAGGCGTTACTTGATAAATCACGTTGTGGGATAAAATTTTATGGAGAAACCCGGCAACATATTATTGGGCTGATGGACGATTTAATGTCAAGTAAAGGGAGTGAACGTTTGATCAATTTAATCCAGCTTCTTGATCTTTTAGCCAAAGAAAAAAATGTGGGCCTTTTGAGTAACCCGGATTTTACTCCCAAAAATAAAAATGTGGATAAGCGCATCCATGCCGTTCACAATTTTGTTCATTCATTTTATCGACAAAAAATTTCAATTGGGGATGCGGCTTCAATTGCAAATATGGAACAATCGGCCTTTTGCCGTTTCTTTAAGGAAAAGACACAAAAAACATTTATCCAGTTTCTAAATGAGAGGCGTATTGACCGGGCCTGCCGTTTATTATTAGAGAAGAATCTTTCTATTGGCCAGATTGCCTATGAGTGTGGATTTGTAAATAGGACCAATTTCTATCGACAATTTAAATCTTTTACAGGGCAAACACCGGCTGCTTATCAGAAGGAGTAGGTCACTTATGTGGGTGCTTTAAATAATCACCTATTTTTGTTATTACCCCGTTTAAATCATCCTTTGTTTTGCTATCGCCAATTGCCCCGTTAGAATTTATTTTACCCTTCGCGCCCTGAACAAGAAGTGATGCGCCCGGGACGATTGTTGCGCCCATTGTTTCCACAATTTTTTTTAGTGATTCATGCGCCATTTCACCATTGGCCGCAGCGGTGATTAATGCAACCGGTTTTTTGTCCAGCAGCATGGTTGAGACCAGCCACTCCAGGGCATTCTTTAAAATTCCGGGCAGGCTAAAAACATATTCCGGTGTCGAAAATAAAATAAGGTCTGCTTCATTTATTTGTTTATACCAGTTTTGAACACTCAGAGATTGGGATATTTCTATTTCTGTGGAAAACCAGGGCAGTAATTCCATTACCCTTGGAGTACGCCAAATAAATGTATCTTTGGATTTTATTCTGAGGTAGTTGATTATCTGTCGATTGGAGGAGTTGGGATTAATGCTTCCCGACAAGGCTAAGATAATTGGTTTCAAAAGGAATCTCTTTGTTTTTTCGTACCTGAAAATCTTATAAAATACATTGATTGCAAACGTACTATAAAAAAAAAGGTTTCCAGTTAAAAACTGGAAACCTCAGATAATAAAAATCCTAAAAATAAATGGTTTATTATTTCATCAAAATCATTCGTTTGGCGCTACTATATTCCGTTGATGAGAAGGAGTAAATATAGAGGCCGGAAGGTACTTTGATTCCCTGCTCATTAGTCCCGTCCCAGCTAAGTGTATATTGGCCAGGCTCCATGCTCCCGTTAAATAATGATTTAATTTTCTTCCCCAGAATATCAAAGATTGTAACCGTTGCGTTTAGTGGCATGTCGGATGCCGGTATATTTACAAAAAAGCGTGTCGTCGGGTTAAATGGATTTGGGAAATTTTGCTTTAATCCAAATTGAGCCGGGATTAATGTAGATTCTTTTTTAATACCATCTTCTGTTGAAATTTCCACATAGACGGGGCCATTTTCGATTCTTTGCCCGTTGTAATCCGCATCAATAAGTTTATACCAATATTCATTTCCGGGCTGAACGCTTACATCTGTATAGCTATAGTTTTTTCCGTTTGGTGAGCTTCCCAAGCCCTTCAACTCTTCATTGGAAGCATACGATGCAATAATCTCATAATTGCCATCAGCTTCATCGGCGCGGCTAATTTCGAAGCCCAGGTTTTCAATTTCGGAAGCAGTGGACCATTTTAAAACCGAAGTACCAAAATTACTTTCCGCGGTAAATGAAGTTAGTTCAACAGGTAGCGCAGTATCGTCTGTTGTATAGGTGATTGTTATACTCCAGGCGTTTAAAGTACCTCCAAGTGTAAAGGAGTTGCTTACATAGGTTCTCAGGGTCCATGTCCCTGAAGAGTTTTTTCCGTCAAAGCCAAGCATGTGGTTGTCTGGTTTAAAAGAACCTGAGTAAGGGGCTGTTCCATCGGTAATGGCTGTTGTCGCCTCATCGTCCAGAGTGGTATTGGAATAATTGGAGCCGCTGTTGTTTGTGGCGATACCCGCAGCTGTCGGTATCGTTTCCGGTGATTCGATACTGATGGTCATATCATCATCTGTGGCTGTATAGTCTAGTGTTACATTCATGTCAATAATTGTACGGCTATCCGGTATGGAAATCGTTGATAATTTATATCCTGCTGAAAAAAAACCCCAACTTAGCCCAGTATTATTTGTATATGTTTGCGTTGCCAAAGTTGCTACCCAGTATTTAAATAAGCGGGTAGGGGCTGTTGCACCGGAGCCACCAAAAGGTAATGTGGTTGTGAGGCTATTGGCTGAATTATCTGTTGTAGAAATATAATACTGGATTTGCATACCAAGGCTTTGACCGGGGATAACAAAATCATAAACGTCTGAAGCAGGCCCATCGGTATCGGTTACGGCATTCCATGCGCTGGTATCGACCCCGGCAATTTGTCGGTAATAAAGTGTCGGCTGTGAGGCACCTGTAGCAATTCCTGTATTGTCGGTGATGGTGGCAGAGATTGTACGGGCTGCCGTATTTGAGGAAGAAAGTTCTATTGTGTGCCTGATTAGAGGCACTTCTCCATCACCGGATGCGGCCAATACAGCCTGGTAGGCATTTACACGGCCATAGCCCACATGCCTGTTCCAGCCGTTTGCATCGTAGGTGTACAATTCTGTTTTATCCGCGGTGTCTTGCAGTCTCGTCTGTGCCTGGTCTGCTGTCAGGTTCGAATCAGCAGCTAAAAGCAGGGCCATCACACCACTCGCATTAGGGCAGGCCGCAGAAGTTCCGTTAAAAACATCATTATAGTCCCCGGCGCTTCCCGAGGCTGTATTATAACCTGCCGAACCGGCAATATCTGTGGTATAACAAATTGTCGGGGCAATCACATCCAGGTCAGCACCATAATTGCCTCCCCACCATGCCTGGCGGTCACCACTTCCCGCATTCTTTTTCTCATCATACATCGAAGCTGCGCCCACTGCAATTACTGTAGAAAGCCGTGCAGGATAGTTTACATTGCCATTGCTGCCATTACCTGAAGAAAAAAGGACAACAGACCCTTTTCCGTTTCGTCCATTTGTTTTGGCACGCACAATTGCATCTTCCAAAGCCACATCGGGCGATCCACCACCCCAGCTGTTGTTTAAAACCCATGCGCCGTTTTGCCAGGCATAATCAATGGCACCGGGAATATCGGCTGAACTGGCGCTACCGGAGCTGTTAAAAATTTGAATGGGCATAATTTTACTGTTATATGCGATACCTGCCACACCCGTCGCATTATTAGCCACAGCGGCAATAAGCCCGGCCACATTAGTACCATGCGCCTGGTCGCCTGGTGCATTCGGGCCATCGTTATCACCGCTAAAATCCGCACCGGTGATAACATTGGCAACAAGGTCCGGATGGTCTAAATCTACACCGGAATCAATGATGGCAACAATAACTTCTACAATTCCACCCGGAAGGATATCCCAAGCCAGGTCTACGTCCATGTCAGCATCAGGTGTGCCATTTACTGTGGCCGGTGTTGCATCTGTTGCAACAGATTGGCCGGTATTGACATGCGCCCATTGGCTGCTGTATAAAGGGTCATTTGCCGTAGCGTTATACAAATCACCTTCGAGGTAAATAAAGTTTGGTTGTGCCCAAATGATTAAATTTGATTCAGCATACAGGTTTGCGGCGGTTAAACCGTTTAAGCCTGTCGACTTATCGACCTTTAGCAGATACGTATCAGGTGCGTTCTCCCGGATTAACTGTCCGCCAAGTTGTGAATTTAAGGCATCTATTTGAGCCTGGCTGGTCCCTTCCATAAATCGTACTAAAAATTCTTCGTTGATAGCCTGGCGTACATTGCCGTACTTATAAACCGGGGCTGCCATTGCAACCTGGGGCAGGTCTTTAATTTGATTTAAAAATGATACCAATTGTGCCTCACCGATTGCCTGGTTTAATTTAATCTGGCGTTTTGTTTGGCCATACATTTTTTTGGTAGATGATAAATAGCCGGACAAAACACCGCTTAGGATTTGTTGATCGTTTAAGGCATCTGAGGCTGAGATAAATGAAACAGAGATTTCTTTTGGATATAAGTCGAGTGTGATTTCCTGATTTCTTGCAAAATAAGTACGCTCCAAAGATTGGCCGAAGGCAGTACCGGCAAGAAAGATAAATAGTAAAAATAAGTACTTCATACTTCTCCTTTATATATTATGATTTTTTAAGATCACCTAATATAAGGATTTGTGAGAAATAGGTGTGACTATTGTCAAGAAGTGAACAAGAAGATAAAATTAAAAGCTAATATTTTATGGTTTATTACCGAATAAGCTCAATTATTTTCTTTTTAGAATATGAAGAATGTGGTCGCCACCCATAAATTCAGGGAGGACCGGTGCCAGTTTTTTATCCATATTTATAAATAATTTTGTCCATTTACGGGCAAAGGCGGCGTGCTTAAATTGCGTGGGGGAAGGAAGGATACTGCATAAATTGTATCGCTTTTCGCATACAAAATATTTTTTAAATTGTTTTGAAACATAGTGGTGAACTATAAAATTTTCATCTGTAATTGTTTTGTGTTTGATGGCCCGGTTATAGGCATTTTTGAAGCGGAAAAACAATAAATCAGCCTTGAGTGTGAAAATATGCAGAGGTGGTTTGCAAACAATAAACACCCGGCCTTGATCGGCTAAAATTTTATTAATAGTCTGCATGGTTTTATCAATGTCGTCGATGGCATTAATTACACCAAAGTTTAAAATGACCACATCGTATCTTATATCAGGCACAAAATCAGCAATGGCAGAGCGTGCAATGCGTACGTTTAAGCCCAGCCTTTTTGCCTGTATCCGCGCTGCCTTTATCATTTCGCGTGAAATATCAATGGCATCGATATTTAGGCTAAGGGATTTGTAAAAGTCAAAATCAGCGCCTGGCCCGCAACCAACATCCAGCACATTTTTTTTTGAAGAGAGATAAGGACGCAGAATTGCGTGTACCATGCTTCGTTGGTACTCGACGAGCGGGTTTTTTATAAAGCGGGATTCGTAATCTTTGGCGTAGGTGTCAAATAGTTCGGATGCGTGCATGGGTATAAGGGTTGTTACCTTGTCTAGTAGATGATAGATTACTGAAATCCGTAATTTAATATTTTTTTATTCGACTCAAAAGGCGTAAACCCAAAAATATTTTCTAAAACATTTAAATGGTCGTGGGAGAGGTTGTGCTAAAGAACATATCCTTTCTAAAAATAGATAGTTTTTTATAGCTTCGGTTTAATTAAGTCTATATTCAAAGGGGATGGCCATTTTTACGCGGACAAATTTACCTCTTTGTTTTGCCGGTTTAAATTAACATTGGGCGGCTGCATCTAAAGTTGAGATAATCAGCAAATCATGATCGGCGCGTAAGATATCAAGGTTCTTGACAGTGCCATCTTTTCCAATTGTTACCATGACCATTACCTTTCCTTTTGCGCCGGAGCGTCTTGCTTCATCGGAATAGTACGGTGTGGGCCGTTTAGTTAGTAATGGTTTATCGGAAACAGCGAAGAACTCGAATGTGCCATTTTCTTCTGTGGGTGTTTCAGTTTTCTTTGTTAACCTATTTATGGACAAACCATTTGCCAGAGGGGTTAAAATATTTCCATGGTAGAAAATGTATGTTAAATCAATAAAATAATCTGCCGATTTTCCTGTTATATTTTTTTTTCCGATAAATTCAGAATTATTGATAGCCTTGGTCACTAACTTATCAATTACAGGATTAATTGATTTTTTAATGATCAATTTTTTTGCTTTACCTTGTTGATCGATTATTGTGGTGATGGACACTATGCCAGTGATAGCACGTTTTCTGATGAGTGTACTGTCTGTTACCGGCTGGATTTTTATAATAAAATTTTCAATATCTTTGTTTGAGGTGGTTTTTACATCCGGTAAAAGGCTTTGCAAAGTTGGTGGATTTTTTGAAGACGCTGGTACAGCCGGACCCCTTGTTTTCTCAGAACATGAAATGTGCAGAACTATCACCACTAATAAAAAAAGTATAGTCTTCAATTTTATTCCTCTTAGATTGATGGATGAAATTGTTAAATGTTGCATTGCATGAAACGGGTTTTTACGCATCCTTATGATTTCCTGTCCGCTCTGCAACTGCGCCTAAAACCAGGCCAAGCGCCGCGCCAATAACCAGTCCGATACCCGGGTTTCCAAATGCGCCCCCAAATATAATACCCAGGCCAGTGCCATACATGATCTCTTTTTTTGTATCAAGGGTTTTCTTATTTGAGGCTTTTGGTTCAATATCCACAGGGTTGTCCATTTGTTTTTAGTATATTCTTTTTTTGAACTCACCCCTAAATCCCCTCTCTTGCAAGAGAGGGAACTTGAAAAACTTAAAAATCAGCAGAGACTGCTTAGGGTGAGTTGTTTTTATATGCCTGGCTTAGGGTTAAAATATTTTTCTCAATGCAAAAGTTTTATATCGAACTCATGTTAAATAAATAAGGTTCAAATAATCAGTGCTTTTGAATATTTCAAACATAACTTAAAATAATTATTCGTTCAAACCTTTTTCGATTACCCTGTAAATTGTAATTTTCTCCTTTCATGCCCCTAAATAATAATTGGTTGCATGCATGCAAAATGGTAAATTATTCAACACAATTCCTCATCAAAATATAAAATGTCTAAACCCAAAAAGAATAAAATATTCGTCCTTGCCCTCGATGGAACGCCTTTCTCTTTCTTGCAAAAAATGATCGCTTCGGGCAAAATGCCGCATCTGGCACAACTGGCAAAAAAAGGTGATTTTAGAAGAATGGAGTCTGTTGTTCCGCCTGTGTCTTCTGTAGCCTGGGCCTCTTTTTTAACAGGAAAAAAACCACAACAACATGGTATTTTGAGTTTTACAGAAAGAAATCCGGCAACGATGGATTGGTACACGCCCGATGCAAAACAGCTAAAATGTAAAACTTTGCCCGAGATATTATCGGAACGCGGCAAGCGTGTATTTATAATGAACGTGCCGGCAACCTATCCGCCTAAAAAAATAAATGGGGTTTCAATTTGCGGCTTTTTAGGCAATGATTTGTTGAAAGGGACATACCCGGCCGGGGAAGGAAAAATCCTACAAAAAAAAGGTTACCGCATTGATGCCGATACATCTTTGGCAAAAAGCGATTTCCCTGCTTTTTTACAGGACTTGAAATCAGTCCTCGAAAAAAGAATTGAAATAATGTGGCATTATTTTAATCAGGAAAAATGGGATTTTTTTATGGCGCATATTATGGAAACCGATCGCCTGCATCATTTTACCTGGGAATTTATGGCCACGGGCAATGCGCATTTTGTAGAATTATATGACCGGTTTTATGGCCGGCTTGATAAATTAATTGGTGAAATTATAAAAAAAATTGATGATAATACAGCCTTGATGTTGCTTTCGGACCACGGTTTTACAACCCTTAAAAAAGAGGTTTATCTCAATAATTGGCTTTGGCAAAATAATTATCTGCGTTTTACAAAACCCATTCCGCAAAGCCTGCACGATATTCATCCGGAGTCAAAGGCGTATGCACTATATCCCGGCAGAATATTTATCAATTTAAAGGGGCGGGAGAAAAATGGCCGGGTGGAGCAGGGCGGCGAATATGAATTATTACGGACTGAGATAAAAAATAGACTTTTAGAATTAAGGGAACCGGGCGCCCATGAAAGAATCATAAATAAAGTTTTTTTGTGGGAAGATTTGTATGGCCGTGCGCCGCTGGATTTTGCTGATAAACATTCTTTTTCCGATTATGCCGATTTGATTGCCATTGCCCAGGAAGGCAACGATCTGAAAGGGGTTTTGTGGAATAAGGATTTGTTTGCCAAAACAGTTTTTAATGGCATGCACACCTTTGACGATGCTTTTGTTTTATTAAATGGAGGCGTGTTTAGCAAAGAAAATCTGGCAATCCCGGATTTGGCCCCGGATATATTAAAAATTGTTCAATGAATTATTTGATCACAAATTTAGAAATCGTAAATTTCAGAATTAATCGCTTTATGATGTGTTTTGTTTGAAATATATTTTTAACGCACGGTGATTAACGAATTTAGAATATTGATGTGAAAAGCTGATCAATGAACTCCGAAAGAAATTTCGTTTACAAAAAGATTTTAAAACCATAAAAGAACAAACCCAATATATGAAAAACTGGTACGCACTTTACACACGTCCCCGACATGAAAAAAAAGCTTATGACCTGCTTATTGAAAAAGGTGAAAATGCTTACCTGCCCCTTTTAAAAACGGTCCGGGTTTATAAAAATCGCAAGAAAAAAGTAGAACTGCCGCTCTTCCCAAGTTATATGTTTTGTGAGTTTGAGTACAAAAAACGCTTTGATATCCTGGAAACGCACGGCATTATAAAAATTGTAAATTTTAATGGCGAGCCGGCCATCGTGCCCAACTGGCAAATCGAAGCGATGCAGACCATGCTTACCAATCCGGAATCTTTACGGATGGAAAATTATTTTAGACAAGGCGACTTGGTTGAGGTTTTAAGTGGACCGTTTAAAGGTTTGCGGGGGACGGTTGTAAATAAAAAAGGGGAGGCACGCCTGGTCATCACCATCGATGGCATTATGCAAACCCTTTCGGTTGAAATTGACACGGACAATTTAAAAGCAGTTACAGCTTAGGTGAAGTATGGATTTAATACCCGAACAAAAACAAGATGATAAAGATATTAATGTAAAACGCTTTGGCTATGTGGTTTCGGCCATCCTGCTTGTTATCTCAAATATCACGCTCGTAAACGAATCGGCTTATACCCCGATTCTTTTTATTCTGACCATGTATTTTTTAACGGGAAGCTTATGGGGGCCGGGGTTGATCCGCGTCTTTTATAATTTATTTGGCAAACAGCTTTTTAAAGATGAAAGCGGCCAGCCAAAATCGGACACAGACCATTTTAGTAAGAATTAAAAATCATGTTTAAAACTTAAGAGCGAGTATGAGAATGAGTAAGATCATGATTACGGACTCAAGTCAATTACCATTATTCACATAGAATAAAATTATGTTTAAAGACAGCAAACTTCGCACCATCTTGAAAACCATTTCCTGGCGTATTACCGCCACGACAACAACCGTCATCATCGTTTATCTTTTTACCGGGCAAATCCAAACAGCCATTGAAGTTGGCCTGATGGAAATGGTTGCCAAAATGCTCATCTATTATTTCCATGAGCGTTTTTGGGACAATCTAAAATTTGGTAAAATTGAAGTGCCTTCGATGGTGATTTGGATTACGGGGATTCCTTTTGCAGGTAAAACAACTCTGGGCGATATGCTGGCCAAAGAGTTTGAAAAAGATCAACGGAAATTTCAACGGCTCGATAGCCACACAGTGCGCGCCTTGTTCCCCAATGTGGGCTTTTCAAAAAATGAGGTGAACAGCCATATAAAACGTGTGGGGCACCTGGCCTCCATCTTGGAGAAAAACGGTATTGTTGCCATCGCCTCTTTTGTTTCGCCGTATTGTGAGAGCCGTGATTTTGTGCGGAATTTATGTACAAATTTTATTGAAGTGCACCTGGAATCTACACCGGAGTTTGCCAAACAATTTGATGATAAAGGGTTTTTTGAAAAAGCTTTTAAGGGTGAGATTGAGGATGTACCCGGCGTAACGGCAGACTATGAAAAATCGGAAATGGCCGAACTGACTTTTGATATGCAAAAAACGACCCTGGAAAAAGTTAAAAAAGAAGTGATGAAATATGTTAAAGAGAAATATTAGGTTTCTACTCTTTTAGGGCCAGCAATGCTGATTTTTTAAAACGATAACGGTTCCCTTTTTTTGTGAATTTTATACGCCTTTTTCATCTTCCCGTACAACCATGCCATTTTCAAAATATGAACGTGATTCGATTCCGTCCTTAAAATCATATTGATAAAAAATCTATTTCGGGGTCATGGTTAATTTTCATTTATCTTACCTCAAAGTTTATCATGGTTGTGATAATCTCAAATTGATTGGGTAGTCCGTTAAATTAACCTGAGTTCGATGTAACAGAAAGTTTTAGAAAATGTCATTCTGAAAGAACCTTTTTTGGAAAACCATAAGAAAAGATGCTTACAGCATGACATTAAGGGGCGTTTTCATTTAAAACCTCGAAGAATTAAGTCCCATTTTCTTATGTCGAACTGACGTTAAATTAACAAAAAAAAGCGGACGAAGGAAAACTCCTTGTCCGCTTAATTTTTGGTTTTATATTTTTTGACTGATCAAAGCTAATCTATAATCATAAATATTTACACAATCATCCCGGCGCAAACGGTTTCGTTGGTACCTTCGTCAATTAAAGTTACGCTGCCCGTGATACGGTTTTTACGGTAGCTGTCATAAAATAGCGGCTTGGTTGTACGGATCGAAATGCGGGCTATATCGTTCATGGCGATTTGTTTGTCGTCTTTATTCCTGTCCAACGTATTTACATCGATTTTATATTGCACATTTTTAATCATACAGCGCACATCATTGGATGTATGTTTTAGGGCATATTTTCCACCGGGCACCATCGCCTTCTCATTGAGCCAGCAAATCATCATGTCAATATCCTGCCCAACTGTGGGGCGGTTATTTTCGCGTACGATCATATCGCCACGGCTGATGTCAATATCGTCATTTAGGGTAATGCTGACAGATTGTGGCGTATGGGCCATTTCCAGGCTCTCTTCATAAAAATCGATTGTTTTAATTGTGGATGAGAATCCTGATGGCAGGATATGGACATTGTCACCTTTTTTAAATGTGCCTCCCGCAATACGACCCGCATATCCACGGTAATCAGGAAAATCTTTGCTTTGCGGGCGGATGACATATTATACCGGAAAACGTGGATCGATGTGGTTATTATCGCTGGCAATGTAAATAGTTTCCAACAGGTACATAAGCGTTGGTCCGTTGTACCAATCCATTTTTTGGGAGCGGTTGACAACATTATCGCCTTTTAGTGCGCTGATCGGGATAAAGCGAATATCCTGCACATCCAACTTGGCCGAGAAACCCATAAAATCATCACTGATCTTCTCAAAGACTTTCTCGTCATAATCCACTAAATCCATTTTATTTACACAAACGATCAGGTGGGGAATTTGCAATAATGAGGCGATAAAGGCGTGGCGCAAAGTCTGCTCGATCACACCATGGCGCGCGTCAATTAAGATGATTGCGGCGTTTGCCGTAGACGCGCCGGTGACCATATTGCGGGTGTACTGCACATGGCCGGGCGTATCGGCGATGATAAATTTTCGTTTAGGTGTGGCAAAATAGCGGTAAGCCACATCGATTGTGATGCCTTGTTCCCGCTCAGCGCGCAGGCCATCGGTTAAAAGGGCCAGGTTCACTTCCTCGTTCCCGGTTTTTTGGCTGGCGGTCTCGATTGCCTCCATCTGGTCTTCAAAGATAGCTTGGCTATCATAAAGCAAGCGGCCGATTAATGTACTTTTTCCATCGTCCACACTGCCCGCGGTAGTAAAACGTAGCAGTTCGCTTTTATCATAATTTTGTAAGATTGGGTCTGTCATGTTTAGAAATATCCTTCTTTTTTACGGTCTTCCATTGCAGCTTCAGAGCGTTTATCATCGTGGCGCGTACCACGTTCGGTTGTGCGTGATGCGGCAATTTCGTTGATAATATCGGTCAGGTTATCTGCCGGGGATTCCACGCCGCCGGTGCAGGTCATGTCGCCAATGGTCCGGAATCGAATGGTTTTCATTTCCCATTTTTCATTTTTTGTAAGTTGTATATAAGGCGATTTTGCCAGAAATGTCCCGTGGCGGTTTACCACTTCACGTTGATGCGTGAAATAAAGGTTGGGCAGGGCAATGTTTTCCAATTTGATGTACTGCCACACATCTAACTCCGTCCAGTTACTGATAGGGAAAACCCGGAAATGTTCGCCCATATTTTTGCGCCCGTTAAAGATATTCCATAATTCAGGCCGTTGATTTTTTGGATCCCATTGACCAAAATCATCCCTGTGCGAAAAGAAGCGTTCTTTGGCGCGGGCCTTTTCTTCGTCACGTCGCCCACCGCCCAATGCGGCATCGACCTGTAACTCTTCGATCGCATCAAGAAGCGTTACGGTTTGAGCCTTATTACGGCTGGCATTTGGCCCTTTTTCTTCGGCGACTTTACCTTGCTTAATGGAGTCTTCCACATAGCGCACTTCCAGCCGGGAGCCGGTTTCTTTAACTAGTTTATCACGGAAATCCAATGTTTCCTGAAAATTATGGCCGGTATCGATGTGCAAAAGCGGGAAAGGCAGCTTGGCCGGAAAAAATGCCTTACGCGCCAAATGGAACATAATGATCGAATCTTTACCACCGGAAAAAAGCAGTACGGGTTTTTCAAACTGCGCGGCCACCTCGCGCATAATAAAAATGGATTCGGATTCGAGCTCTCTCAGATGGCTGATTTTATAATTATACATGGATTATTTCTTTTCAATTAATGGTAAAATTTTATTTAATGCTGTTTGAACGGATTCTTCTATCGTTTGCCCGGCTGTTTTGATCTCAATATCCGGGGTTGGTGGCGCTTCAAATGGGGCGTCAATACCGGTAAAATTTTTGATTTCCCCCTTACGTGCTTTTTTATACAAACCTTTTACGTCACGCTGTTCGCAAATTTCCAACGGTGTGTTTATAAAAATCTCCACAAAATCATCGGCCCCGATAATGTGCCTGGCCTGTTCGCGGATTTTTATCGTGGGGCTTACAAAACTGTTGATGGTAATAATCCCGCAATTTAAAAAGAGTTTGGATACCTCCGAGATACGTCGGATATTTTCTGTTCTGTCTTCTTCAGAAAAGCCCAGGTTACTATTAATCCCTGTCCGCACATTATCCCCATCCAGAATCTGTGTAAGATAGCCCTTTTTATTCAGGGCGTTTTCCACACCAATGGCAATAGTCGATTTTCCTGATCCGGAAAGCCCGGTCATCCAGAATACTTTTGCGCGTTGTTTGAGCAGCTTCTCTTTGGCTTCCCTTTGGATGACCTGATCATGGATTGGGTGTATATTTGTAGCTTTTTGAGACATATAAAATGGGTTATCGGTTAGATTGTTTAGTTGTTCAATTTTTATAAGTGTTAAATGTACAAAAAAGCTGCTTCTTTATTCAAGATTGATTTAAGCGCAATTTTAATAAATCCTACCCTGTCATTCAGAACGTTTCCATGTTCTTGATTGGGGCACGGCAAACTCCTGTCATTCTGAGTTGTTTTTAACGAAGAATCCTGTCTTTATTATTTTTCTGGCTTATGAAGCGTCCTGAAAAAGGTTGACTGTTTTTAACGCTTTTTAATGTGTTTTTTACATTAAAAAGGGCTGTTCTTGTTCTTGTTTTTCAGCAGCGCTGCTGAAATTTTTTTTCGGGTAATACGCCTTCCATTT
>JAJRVW010000226.1 GCA_024277115.1 Calditrichota bacterium | reverse complement strand
CCCGGCAATGCCTGCTATGCCAGGTGGCGGTGGAATGCCAGGCGGCATGGGCGGTATGTACTAGAATAGATTGTCATTCCGGATTTTCTTCGGGATACTTTTAAACACTCAGGTTTTTAAGATCTGGAGTGTTTTTGCTTTAACGCAGCCATCACTCAAAGTAATGGCAGCGATTTCTTTAAACCTGCCGGGCTTTAAAAACCCGGCAGGTTTTTTAGTTTTAATACTTTTAGGCTCTTTCAGTTTTTAGAATCGGAGGGGCTTTTTTATTTTATGTAAGATTAATTTTTTTTCTTTGGTTTTTTAATTCCCATCCGATAGATTAAATCAACTTCACAAACCACCATCTCTATTATGACTTTTAAGGAAAAAAGTATAACATTTCGTGTTACGGATGACGAATATGCCCAGCTCTCTGCATTGGCGAAAACCCATAAAAAAAGTTTACCTACTTTTGTAAAATCTCTCGCTGTTTTATTTACCGATAATAAAGAGCTTTTTCGCAGTCTTGAAAACCCTGCGATAAAAAAGGGGCTTGAGGACGATTTACAATCAATGGCAGAGCAACTTCAACAGCAGCAAAAATTTATTGAATTGCTTTTAAGAAGTATTTACTCGACACAACTTCGTTTAGAGGGGCAGTTTAAAAAATACAGGAAAGAGGCTGCCAAGGAGTTGGAAAAAGATTTTGGCCGGATTTCGCTGATGGTAAATTCTGTTTCGGCTAAGAATATCTAATTTTTTTCGAGTCGGGTTACGCGCAGGATACTATAAAATAAAATAATCAGCCCAATCCACTGAATAGGGCCTAATATATTTCCCCGCATAAAAAATTCTAAAAGTACAGCGGTTAAGGGAAAGGCCAGCTCTGCAATTGTAGCCACTGTCGCTTTGATGTGTTTTAATCCATAATAATAAAGAAAAATACCCGGCCCGCCCGTTAAAAATGCAATGGAAATAAATATGAGCCATTGATTTGAAGAAACCTCTGTCACGGAGGAGAAATTACCCGTAGCAAGAACAATTAAACTCATTATCAAAGCAGTGCTTAGGAAACGTAAAAACGTCGCCTGACTAAACTCAATATTTTTTAATGCACGCTTGCTCAACACGGTGGATGAGGCAAAACCAATGGTTGCCAGTAACGCAAACCCTGCAGCAAAAATAGTTTTGTTTTCCAACCCGATGTTAGGGATGGCCAATCCGAATGTCATAATATACGCGCCTGTAACAGCCAGTGCTGCCCATCGGTAAAACTTTTTTGGCGGTGTTTCTTTTAAAAAGACGGAGGCGAGAAAAATTGCAAATGCAGGTTGCAGCTTCTGGATTAAAACCACAATGGAAAGGTTGACAAAATTTACATAAAACAAGGCCTTGGTTATGGCCATTGTACCCACGGCGCCACCCATAATTGCCACACCTAAAAATGCCAGCCAATCATTTCTTTTTAGTTTATAAAAGGATTTATACGACCGGATATAAAATACCGATAACACCAAAACTATTATAAAACTTTCCAAAAAAACAACAAGTGGAACGGGCAGCGTATAGAGGTTAGGTCTTAGCAGGATGCCATCTATTCCCCAAAGCGAAGCAGCAAAGACGACAAAGAGTGGTGCAAATCGGTTCATGTAAAATTTTTTTTATTCAAGTGAATGTTTAAATTACTGTAAAATCAATTATACTGAAAATAAAAGATAACTTATTTGGCGGCACCGGATTTATAATAGTTTTAAATTTTAAAGAAAAATGATCTAAATTAAATTTTCGAATAACATGGAAGGAAAAACATGAGACAGGTTCTTATCCTGATAACTGCGCTTGCTATAGCTCAAAGTTGTAGTTCACTCCAAAAGAGTGAAACTTTGGCCGATATCACTAAAGACAGTGAAAGGATAATTAAGTCCAATCTTGAGTTTTTAGCATCGGATGATCTGGAAGGGCGTGAGGCAACAAAAAGAGGTGCACGCATCGCATCGGATTATATTGCAAGCCAGCTCAAACAATATGGCGTTAAACCTTTTGGGGACAATGGCACCTATTTTCAAAATTTTAAAATGAGCCGCTCGTTGATAAAAAACAGTTCAGCTATTCAACTTACGGATACGCAAAACAATGATCGGAGATTTAGTATCAATAAATCATTTGTGGCTTATTCTGCCGGGGACAGTGTGATGGCCCATGCAGAAACAGAACTTCTATTCGTTGGGTTTGGCATTACGGATACAACTTATAATTATGACGATTATGCGGGTTTGGATGTTGCGGGTAAAACAGTGGTTTTTGTTTCCGGGGAGCCGGAGATAGAAGGCGATTCATTATTCTTTAATGGTAAAAAGTCTACCCGATGGAGCCGGTCGCGGGCCAAAAGGAAATTGGCTTTAGAAAAAGGCGCAGCGGGCGCAATACTCATTATTGATATGAAATGGATAAAAAAATGGACACGTTTAAATCGATTTATGGACGGCGAAAAAATAATGTCCATATCGAAAAAAGAAAAGAGCTTGCCAGCAATAATAGCGGATACTTTATTGGCCAAAGAGCTTTTTAGCTATCAAAAAAATTATAGCCGGCTATTGGCAGATTTGAAGAACGGCGTTATGAAACCTGGTATGCGTTTCCCTTTTAAACTTAAGTGGGATTTAAACTTTGTTTCCGAGATTGTAAATGCGCGCAATGTTGTGGGGATCTTGCCCGGTACGGAAAAAGGTTTAGAGCATCAATTGGTGACGGTTGGCGCGCATTATGATCACTTGGGCATAAGAGACGGTAAAATTTACAACGGGGCAGATGATAATGGCTCGGGAACGGTTTCTATTTTAGAGAGTGCCCGTCAGGTAGCCGCACTAAAATCAAATAAACGCCCGATTGTTTATACTTTTTTTACAGCAGAAGAGAAGGGTTTAAAAGGTGCATATTATTTTACAGAAAATTTTGCCCGTTTTGATGAAGTGATTGTAAATATAAATATCGACATGGTAGGAAGGGAAAGTGCCGATTCCATTTTTGTTGTTGGCTCGGGAAAAATAAGCGGTGAGTTTTTTGATATTGTGGAAGAGGCCAATAAAGAAACGGCAAATTTTGTTTTTGATTATACCCTGGATGATGAAGGTCATCCCTCAAATATTTACTATCGTAGTGACCATTGGACTTTTGCCAAGAAAGGCGTACCGGTCGTATTTTTAACCGATGAACACGAAACCGATTACCATAAACCGACAGACGATGTTGAAAAAATCAATTTTGCAAAGATAAATAAAGCTGCACGCTTAACAACGCAAATTGCTTTAAAAGTGGCTAACCTGGATCATAAACTAACTATTGATAACGCCAATATTTCCGGTGCAACACAATTTAAGTAAATAGTTGCAGGTATATTGGGTGTCAAGTCCTGAAATAGGTTTACAGTATTTTATTTACTAATTGTTCTTTTTCTCTCCAATTATCCTTTCTGTTTGGTTCTGAAAGGACCGAACAGTTTTCCCTGTTTTGCGAAGCAAAAACAGGGGCGCGGGGGCGGT
>JAJRVW010000225.1 GCA_024277115.1 Calditrichota bacterium | reverse complement strand
TGAGGGGTTAACCTGGAAATTACTGTTTCCCAATACCTAAGGGTTGATTGTGCAACGTTTGTTAATGCAGAAACCTGCCCAATAGAATAAGATAGTTTGTCGATATTAAACATTAATATAAACCTTCACTTTAGATAAACTTAAGTTAAAGCTTTAAATTATTGCAGTCAATATTTCAATCGGTTAAATTATTTTTTGACGGCGAACAAGGTATTGGGACAAGGTGGATTCTATCGGTTGGGAACTTCGGATAAGGACATAATCAATATTATTTTCACTAAAACTATTTTTTAAAAATTGAAAATGTGCACTTACCTGCTTTAAATATTCCTGACGGATATGACGTGCATCGGTTTTAATTTTGTCACTACTTTCCATATCTTCAAATATATATTCCCCCTTAAAATCAAAATCTAATTCCTGGTCATCAGCGATATGAAATATAATAATTTCATGGTTATTATATTTAAGGTGTTTCATTCCGGAAATAATTTTTTGAGGGTCGTCAAGTAAATCAGAGATAATTATAATCAGCCCTCTCCTTTTTAATCTTTCGGCTATGGAATGCAGGGCGTTTGTAATATTTGTGTCATCACCGGTTTTAATGGCAGATAATGCCAGGATAATTTCTTTAATATAAACGGGAACCGACTTTGCCGGCAAGGTTTTCCTAATCTGGTCATCAAAAAGCATCAAGCCTGTCGCATCGCGCTGTTTCAACATCAAATAGGCTAAAGAGGCTGTTAAAATAGAGGCGTATTCAAGTTTGGAAATTGAATTACTCTTATAGTTCATTGAGGTGGATGTATCGAGCAGAATGGTACAGCGTAAATTGGTCTCTTCCTCAAATTGTTTAATAAAATAACGGTCGCTGCGCGCAAAAACTTTCCAATCCACATAGCGGAGGCTGTCGCCCTGCATATATGGCCTATGCTGGCTGAACTCTACGCTAAAACCGTGAAACGGACTTTTGTGCAATCCCGTAATAAAACCTTCAACTATTTTCTTGGCCAAAAATTCTAAATTACTTATGGATGAAAGTACATCCGGTTTGAGATATTTTTTTAGATCAAGGGGCGTCATAGGTTTTAAAGCTATCTTGTTTTTGTATGCTCCGGTTCAAATTTTGAACAAGAATCCGAGAGGTTTATGCCCGTTTCATTTACTTTGCAATGATAATAAAAAAAACCGGAAGCTATACTATTTGTGTTTACATAGGTTTGCCGATAATGGCAGTTTTGACAGGTCCCATAAACTTTTCCGGGCAGTAAATAATTAGAGAGGCGTTTAATTTTCGCAGCGTTTAATTGCCTTGTAAGTGAAATCAGGTTATTTATTAATTTCCTTATGACAATCAAAAGACTTATCTGAAGTATAAGTAAAAAAGATAAGATGATTATTATCAAAATATTGGTATCAATAATCATTTTAAATCCTCTTGTGCTTAGTTGATTTCATTTCCGATATACCTTAGACGCGGCAAAAGAATATTTTCTCCCTCTTCTTTAAATTTATTTTTCTTTGTACTTTTATAGGTTCGCATCCGTCTGTTTTATTGTTGCCTGAATCGTGTTGCGCATTAACATACTTATGGTCATTGGGCCAACACCACCGGGTACAGGCGTAATTGCCGAACACTTTTCATAAACATCCGCATAGTCAATATCGCCCATTAATCGATAACCTCTTTTCGCCGTGGAATCATCAACACGGTTTATCCCAACGTCAACAAGAACAGCGCCCTCTTTTATCATATCCGCTGTTAAAAAAGCAGGTTGGCCAATTGCTGCAACAATGATATCCGCTTCCTTTGTGTATTTACTTATGTTTTTTGTCCGGCTATGAACAACTGTTACGGTTGCATTTGCAAATTCAGATTTTTGTAAAAGGATATTGGCGACAGGTTTCCCGACAATATTACTGCGTCCAATTATCACAACATCTTTCTCGTTTGTAGCAATCTTATAATACTTAAAAATCTCGATTATACCTGCCGGCGTGCAAGGCAGTAAATAGGGGGTCCCGATGGTTAATAGGCCAACATTTTTTGGATGGAAGCAATCGACATCTTTAAGCGGGTTAATTGCTTCGATAATTTTTTGTTCATCTATATGATCCGGCAGTGGAAGTTGTACCAATATGCCATGATAGGCTTGATCATTATTCAGATTGGAGATTAATTCCAGCAGTTCTGTTTCAGAGGTTGTAGCAGGTAATGTGTGCGTGGCAGATAAAATCCCCAATTTTTCGCACATGCGACCTTTGCTCCGTACATAAACAGCGGAAGCAGGATCATCGCCAACGAGAATTACAACCAGTCCGGGGTGAATATTTTGGGCCTTTAGCTTTTGTACCAGCTCACCGGATTTATGGTTAATATATTCGGCAACGTCTTTACCATTGAGTATCTTTGATGTTTCCATATTCTTCTCTCGAAAAATTTAAACGTCTTATTTTATTTGCTTTGCCGGTGTTTTCATTAACAGAAATGAGAACGCCGTTTAGCCGCATATTGCGTGTGGCAAGTTTAAAGTATTTTGGAAGCTGTGTCCGGAAGCGTTGGATTGCCGTATTAATATCCATGCCAATTACACTATCGGCAGCGCCTGTCATACCAACATCTGTGATGTATGCGGTACCTTTATGCAAAATGCGTTCATCGGCGGTTTGCACATGTGTATGCGTGCCTACAACAACCGATACTTTACCGTCCAGGTGCCAGCCAAGCGCTTGTTTCTCGGCACTTGCTTCTGCGTGAAAATCGACAAAAATGACCGGTGTTTCCTTTTTTACTTCGTCGATTATTTTCAAACTTTCCTGAAAGGGACAGTCGATAGGCGGTAAAAAACTTCTACCTTGAAGGTTGATTACAGCAATTTTATTTTTCGAATCATTAGCATGGATTATAAATCCCCTGCCCGGTTTTTCAAAGGGATAGTTGGCGGGTCTTAGCGTTCGTAGCGAATTATCTTCGATGACATCAATACTGTTTTTTTGCCAGATATGATTGCCACCGGTTATAACATCTACACCGGAACTTAAAAGTTTTTGTGCCTGTTTTTTGGTGATACCTTTTCCGGCATCGCTATTTTCACCATTAACGATGCAAAAATCGATATTAAAATCGCGTTTTAAAAGTGGAACAAAATCAGTGCAAAGGTTAAGGCCCTCATGGCCCACAATGTCACCAATAAATAATATGCGTAGCATTGATACCTCTGCAAATTCTCTGTATTGATATTAGGGTTAAATTTTATGCATTAAGCGTAATCAACAGATCGGAATTCACGAATAATGCTGACTTTTACCTGGTTGGACGAATCGACATCTTTACGAATTTTCTTTGCAATATCCGAAGCAAGTTGATGGCTTTGTGCATCATCCGCTTTTGAGTGGTCTATAATTATCCGTACTTCTTTACCAGCCTGAATGGCATAGGAATTTCGTACACCCTCAAAAGAATCGGCCACTTCTTCTAAAGAATGCAGTCTTTTTACATAACTTTCGATAACATCTCTGCGTGCGCCTGGCCGTTTTAGGCTAATTTCTTCCGCGATGCGTATTAAAACAGGGATCGGTGAGATAGCCTCTGTTTTGTCGCCATAAGCAAGAATTGCATTAAGAACAATTGGGTTTAAACCATATTTTTTAACAAATTCATAGCCCAGTTTGGAATAATTTGATTCGCTTGCTTTTGGAACCACTAAACCGATTTTATGTAGAATGCCTGCGCGTCGGGCCAAGTTGGCATCTAAATCTAATTCTGCGGCCAGAATACCCGCCATCTCTGAAACTTCCTGGCAATGTTGCAATACATTCTGCCCGTAACTGGAGCGATATTTTAGCTTTCCGAGGGTTTTTACAATGTCTGTATGAAATCCATGAATCCCGATCTCATGAAGCACGTGTTCGCCAATTTCCTCAAAATGGTCATCCATTTCGACCATAACTTTTTCATGTGCTTCTTCTATCCGCCCCGGATGGATTCTGCCGTCACTAACAAGTTTTTCCATTGTTAGCTTAGCCAGCTCCCGTCGGTAAGGATCGAAAGCGCTTAATAAAACAGCCTGTGGCGTGTCATCTACAATGACGTCTACGCCCGTCACAATTTCAAATGCCCGGATATTCCGCCCTTCTTTACCAATTATACGCCCTTTCATATCATCCGAAGGCAGGGCAACCGTAGAAACCGTGGATTCGATTGTATGATTGGATACAATTTGCTCCATGGCCGAGATTATGATCCGCCGGGCTTCTTCGTTGGCAGAGTTTTTTGCCTCTTTTGTCATTTGATAAATAGTGTGTGCCGCTTCTTTTTTTGCTTCCTCGAGGAGATTGTCCATCAAAAGTTTTTTGGCTTCACTACTTGTTAAGCCGGATAAATCCTCCAGTTTTCTATTTGCTTCCTCGATGGATTCTTCGAGACCTTTTTGCCTGTTGTTTAACGCGTGTTCCCTGTTTTTAAGTTCACGCTCGTTTATAAATAAGTCACGTTCTTTTTTGGCAACAAGGTCAGCTTTACGGTCGATATTATTGTCTTTTGTAAGCAGGTCATTTTCTAATGCTTTTAATGAATTTTTTTTAGACCGAAACTCTTCTTCCAGATTTTGTTTTTGCTGATAAATATCTTCCTCTGCTTCTAACAGTTTTTCTTTTTTTAAATTCTCAATGTCAGATTGTGCATCTTGAAGAATCGATTCCGCTTTCTTCTTGGCGGTCGCAAGGCTCCGTTTTCCGATAACGGAGTTTAATATCCAGCCTGTAAGAAAAGATATAAAACTAATAATAAACACAATTATAATGTCTGTAGTGCTCATTTTTCCTCCTGAAGATGGCGCAGCCTTAAAATAAAAAAACCCCGTTTTAAAAAGCGCTAATAATAAGGGACCTGACGTGGATATTATGGGTACCTCCTGCCTGGTTCATGCTTCCTCATTTAAGTGGCTTGCAATATTCAAGCAGAGTCAAGTTCCCTGGTTTAATGGTGTTGATCCATTTATTAGACTTAAAACAGGGTTTTATAAATGTAAATTTAAAGCTATTCTTCTATTATATCAATAATAGATTGGTTCATCTTTTTTGATTCTTCATCGATCTGATTAAGCAATTTTTCTCTATACTCGCGCTCTTGAAATAATTCTTCGGCTATGTTTAGGGCTGCCAGTATGGCTATTCGTGCAGTAGATTTCAAGTTTTGCGATCTATCTATCTCTCGCATTTTAGTATCTAAGTAGTGCGCAATGTTTTTTATAAATCTATCGTCATCATCAGAAACAAGTGAATATTCTGAACCAAATATATTTACATTAATTTGTTTGGGAGCCATAAATGGATCCAATAGTTTATCCAACACCATTTTCAAGAACAATATTTCCCTCAACCCGGTGGATGAGTTTTACCAATTGTGTCCTTGCATCTTTATTTTTTAGTTGAAGTAGTTCGTTTTCTTTGTTGATTTTGTTCAATTCTAGCAATTCTGTTGTATCTGAACGCATTCGTATTAATTCAAGTTCTTCTCTTAATTTAATATTCTCTTGGGTCAGCTTAAAATTTGTTTGTTTTAGAAGCCGCGTTTTTTGTTCAAGTTTGTTTAAAAGAATTTGCAATTTATCGAATTGGGCAAGTCTCATTAATTTTCTCTCAGGGATGCATTAAACTGCTTTTTTGATTTATCAATGATCCTTTTGAATACCTGATCAACTTCCTTATCTTTTAAAGTCCTCTCGTCAGATTGAAATTTAAGCCGGAATGCCAGGCTTTTATTTTCCTTACCAATCTTATCACCCACAAAAACATCAAAAATGTTAATATTTACAAGATGTTTTCCGCCCTGACTTTTAATGAAATTAAAAACCTCACTTGCATTGGTGCTATTATCAAGGATGAGTGCTAAGTCCTTTTCAATATACGGATATTTTCCAATAGTTTTATATTTTTTATCATAAGAAATATAATTTAACAATATATCTAAATCAATTTCTGCAAAATATACATCATTAAGAATGCCATAATTTGATTTTACTGTGTCGTTAATTTTACCCAGGCTTCCAAGTTCAGCACCGTTAACACTAATAATAGCAGACTGGTCATTATCCAGATAAGAAATATTTTTGCCCGGTTCGATCTCCACCTTATCGATCTGTAATTTTTGCATTAATTCTTCAACAATGCCCTTAATATCATAAAAATCGAAAAGTGTTGCATCACCCTGCCAAAAATCCGGCATACGGTTCCCCGTTAAAGCGATCCCAATTTTGCCCGGTTGTAACGGGATTGTATCCGAACCGTTATTAATAAAGATACGGCCAATCTCAAATATTTTGAGGTTCGGGTTTTGTCGGTTTTGATTATGTTTTATCGTTGAAAGCGCACCTTGCAAAAGCGAAGGACGCATGGTAGAGAGATCATCACTTATCGGGTTTAAAATTTTTACGGTATCAATCCCCGGTGTGATTGACGTGGCCTTTTCACTTATCATGCTATTTGTGAAAATTTCTTGCAAACCTGTTTGAATTAAATTCTCCCTGATATCAGAAATATAGTCGTCAGTCCCTTTATTGGGTTGATCGAGGTATACAGGCTCGGTAACACTTGTTGGCAAATTGTCCAGGTTAATTAAACGGGCAACCTCCTCGATCAAATCAATTTCTTCTTTAATATCTACACGGTACGACGGAACGGTTATTCCTTTTGGCGTATCAATAAGGTCGATTGTTTTTAAGGTTTCCAATATCGTATTGTTGTCAAGGTCAGAACCCAAAATACGATTAACATGAGATGGATTAAATGGGACAACAGTCTGTTCTATTTTTTTTGGATAAATATCGATTACACCTTGTACTATCTCGCCACCAGCCAATTGTTTAATAAGCTCTGTCGCGCGGTCTAATGCAAAAAGCACATTATCATAATCGGTACCTTTTTCAAATCGTTGTGAAGCATCTGTCATTAAGCTAAGTTTACGGGTAGATGTAACAATGTTTTTTGGTGTAAAATAAGCGCTTTCCAACAAAATGGTTGTTGTAGTGTCACTTACTTCGGAGTTCAGGCCGCCCATAATCCCGCCAATCGCCACCGGTTCTTTTCCATCACAAATCATAACACAATTTTCGGGCAGTATGCGCACCTTGTCATCAAGTGTTGTAAATTTTTCACCTGCGATGCTATTTTTAACAATTATTTGCTTGCCAGAAAGTTTATCATTATCAAAAGCATGTAACGGTTGGCCCATTTCATTTAAAACAAAATTAGTAATATCAACAACATTGTTTATTGATCGCAACCCAATGGTCTCTAGTTTTTGTTTTAACCAGTCAGGCGAAGGTGCAACTTTAATATTTTGTATTAACCGAGCCGCGTATCTTGGGCAACCTTGCGGATACTCAATATTAATTTTTATAAAATCGTTAATATTGTGATTTGCCGATTCGCTAATTTTTACTTCCGGGAATTTAACTTCTTTTCCTGTAAAAGCAGCTACTTCACGCGCAATCCCGATATGGCTAAGGCAATCCGGGCGGTTGGAGGTGATAAACAAATCGAATATATAATCTTTATAATCGGCTAAAACAATATTTATATCAGTCCCCACAGAATGCGCTGTTTCCAATGGCCAGATACCATCGGAGTTTTCTTCAAAACCCAGTTCTTCTTTTGAACAGATCATGCCAAAAGATTCGACACCACGAATTTTGGCTTTTTTAATTTTCATGCCATTAGGCAGTTTAGCACCAGTTTTGGCGAACGGGATCAATTGCCCTGCTTCAACATTTGGGGCGCCACAAATAACCTGAAATGTTTCATCACCTGTTGAAACATTACATATACTCAGTTTGTCGGCATCGGGGTGTTTTGAACGTGATTCGACTTTACCAAGAACAATATTGTCAAACTCGGCAACAAGAGGGATTATCTCTTCCACTTCAACACCTGAATCTGTAATTTTTTGGGCGAGCTCTTCGATAGATATATCAATATCGATGTATTCTTTTAACCACTTATACGAAATTTTCATTGTTTACCATAAAATAAATAAGGAGGTTTTTAATTTTAAATCTAAAACTGGCTGAGAAAACGAAGGTCATTTTCAAAAAACAATCGAATATCCTTCACATTGTATTTTAACATTGCCACACGGTCAATTCCCATTCCAAAAGCATAACCGGAGTATTTTTGCGGATCTATCCCTACAGATTTGAATACATTTGGATGAACCATTCCACAACCGGATATTTCCATCCATTTCCCGTTAAACCAAACATCATACTCGGCGCTGGGCTCTGTAAACGGAAAAAAACTCGGGCGGAAACGAACCTTTGCATCTTTGCCAAACATTCTGTGGGCAAAGGCCTGGATAACACCTTTAAGGTCAGCGAAAGTTACGGTTTCACCAACAACCAGTCCTTCAACCTGATGAAAAAATGGTGAATGTGTTGCATCGGGTGTATCACGCCTGTAAACACGACCGGGTGCAATTATGCGAATCGGTGGTTTGCGCTCTTCCATTACACGGATTTGAACGGGTGAAGTATGTGTCCTTAAAACTATGTCCTCGGTAATATAGAGTGTGTCTTGCATCGCCCGCGCCGGATGGCTTTTCGGAATATTGAGTGCTTCAAAATTATAGTAATCGGTCTCAATCTCCGGGCCATCTTCAATAGAAAAACCAAAAGATTTAAAGATATTTTTAATTTCGTCGGCCACTTGGATTAGCGGGTGTTTCCGGCCAAGATAATTTTTTCTTCCCGGCAAAGTCACATCCATCTTAACGACGGAGCCTTTTGTAGAACCAAGTGAGCTCTTTTTCTTGCCAAAAGCTGCTTCAATCTCTTTTTTAGCTTTATTTAACTCCGCGCCAAATTTTGGTTTTTGGCTAGCTTCTACGTCTTTGAGGAAGGTAAATGCGGTGGTAATTAGTCCTTTTCGGCCGATATATTTTACCCGCAACTCCTCGAGTTGCTCTATTGTGCTAACATTTCTTATATCAGAGTCAAAATTAGATTTAATTTCGTGTATTCTGTGCACCTGGAATCCTTTTTATAAAAAAAAAGGAAGTACATGAAATATATACTTCCTAAAAAACAAGTTTTAATTTTACTAAGCAGAAACTTGCTTAACAAGCGCAGAAAAATCTTCGGGATAGCGTGCAGCCATATCCGCAAGGGCTTTTCGGTCAAGCTCGATATTTGCTTTTTGCAGTTTGTTCATAAAGACGGAATAACTAATATCATTTAAACGGCAAGCCGCGTTAATGCGTGTAATCCAAAGACTGCGAAAAGTACGCTTTTTAGCTTTTCTATCTCTATAAGCATACAGCCAACCTTTTTCCACCTGGTCTTTTGCAGTTTTATAAAGACGACTTTTACCTAATTTATACCCTTTTGCAGCTTTTAAGATTTTTTTACGCCTTTGACGAGCCGCAACATTGTTTGTCGCTCTTGGCATTTTATTCTCCTGGTTTTATGCTAATATCATTTTTTTTACGCGTGCGGAATCCGCCTCAGAAACAAGACTCTCTTTTCTGAGGTTTCTTTTACGCTTACTGGATTTCTTTGTGAGGATATGGCCATGATGAGACGAATGTCTCTTTATTTTGCCACTTGCCGTCACCCGGAAACGCTTTGCTGCGCCTCTGTTGGATTTCATTTTTGGCATTACATTTTCCTTCCTATTTATATGTCATTATCATGTTCATATTACGTCCTTCGGATTTAATTGGGCTCTCAATTTTCGCGACATCTTCCAGGGCCTCGGTAACCCTTTCCAATAATTTCACTCCAAATTGTTTATACGCCAATTCACGTCCCCGGAACTGAACAGTAAATTTCACTTTGTATTTATGTCCTATAAATTCTCTTGCATGATTTAACTTATACTCTAAATCATGGTCATCTGTTTTAGGACGCATCCTAATTTCTTTAACAACTACTGTATGTTGTTTTTTACGTGCATCTTTTTCTTTTTTCTTTTGCTCGTAGATAAACTTACCATAATCAAGAATTTTACATACGGGTGGTTTTGCATTGGGTGCTATTTCTACAAGGTCTAAACCGGCCTCAGATGCCATTTCCCGCGCTTTATCAACAGCAACAATTCCAACCTGCTGATTTTCTTCACTAATTAGCCGAACTTCCTGAACTCTGATGTCATTGTTAATTCTGACCTTTTTGGCAGCGATAATTATCTCCTTTTAAATATTCTATATTAATCTAATTCAGCTGTTAATCTATCAATAAAAGATGAAAGCGTCAACTTACCAATATTTCCATCACCTTTATGACGCACAGAAATTGTTTTTTCCTCAATTTCACTGTCACCTACAATCACCATATATGGGATTTTTTGGACTTCCGCTTCACGAATTTTGAAACCCATTTTCTCACTTCGAAAATCAATGTCAACCCTAAAGCCATTTTCTTTCAACTGCTCTGCAACTTGCTTGGCATAATCTGCATGTTTATCTGTTATCGGGATAACCTGAACTTGCTGAGGTGCAAGCCATAGCGGGAAATTCCCTGCATAATGCTCGATTAAAATACCAAAAAAGCGTTCGATAGAACCAAGCAATGCGCGGTGGATCGTAATTGGACGATAGTTTTGTCCATCGGCGTCAACAAAATTTAAATCAAATCCTTCAGGCAAGTTAAAATCAACCTGAATTGTTGAACATTGCCAAGACCTACCTAATACATCTTTAATTTTTATGTCGATTTTCGGTCCGTAAAATACACCTTCACCGGGATCGACCTCAAACGTTGTACCGCTCGATTCTAACGCATCTTTTAATGCATTTGTTGCCAGTTCCCAGTTTTCATCACTACCCACATACTTTTCCGGCTTTGTGGATAAATAGGTTTCAAATTCTGTAAACCCAAATTTGCCCAACATTGCTTTTGTAAAATCCAAAACAGTTTTTATCTCTTCAGCAAGATGGTTTGGATGGCAGTAAATATGTGCATCATCCTGGGTGAAGCCACGCACACGCATCAAACCGTGCAATACACCGGAGCGCTCATATCGATAAACAGTACCCAGCTCTGCATAACGGATGGGTAAGTCACGATAGCTTCGGATTTTTGTTTTATACATCTGCATGTGGAAAGGACAGTTCATTGGCTTTAATTGATACTCGACATCTTCCACATCCATTGGGCGGAACATATTTTCTGAATAAAAATTTGTGTGCCCGCTTTTATCCCACAAATTTAATTTTGCAACATGTGGACTGTAAACAAGGTCATAGCCATTTTTAATATGCTGGTCACGCCAGTAATTTTCAATAATATTGCGTATCATGGCGCCTTTGGGCAGCCATAAAATCAAACCGCTTCCTACATCTTCACTCAGGTTAAAAAGCTCAAGCTCTCTTCCAAGCTTACGATGGTCGCGCTTCTTTGCTTCTTCGATACGGTTAATATGCGCTTTTAATTCTTTTTTATCCGGGTAGTTTGTGCCATAAATCCGTTGAAGTTGTTTATTATGCTCATCACCCTTCCAGTAAGCTCCGGCTAAAGATAAAAGCTTAAAGTTTTTCCCAAGCACACGTGTCGACTGTACATGTGGACCACGGCATAAATCGGTAAATTCACCTTGTGTATAAGCAGTGATAGTTTCATCCAGTTCTTAAATCAGCTCAATTTTCAAGTTCTCATGCTGCTCTTTAAAGAACTTAAGCGCCTCGCCCTTTTCCAGTATACGACCGGTAATCTTTAAGTCTTCATCTACGATTTTGGCCATTTCAGATTCAATTTTTTCTAAATCGTCTGGCGTAAGCTTTTCTTCAAGATCAATATCATAATAAAATCCATCGGCAATTGGCGGTCCAATACCTAACTCTGCTTTGGGGTAAAGCCTTTTAATGGCCTGCGCCATAAGATGTGCCGAAGAGTGCCAAAAAACCTCTTTGCCTCCATCGTCTTTAAACGTGAAGATTTGAAGCGATCCACTCTCGTCAATCGGTGTGTCTAAAGATATGGTCTTATCATTAAAACGCGCGGCAATTGCTTTTTTGCGCAGCGAATTACTTATGCCGGAGGCAACCTCTAGTGGCGTTACACCTTTTTCATACTCAACCTGATTCTGATCAGGAAATGTGAGAGTGATCTTGTTCAAGAAAAATCCTTATTGGTAAACCAAATACTAAAACTTATGTGGGACGAGAGAGAGTCGAACTCACGACCTCTACGATGTCAACGTAGCGCTCTAACCAACTGAGCTATCGCCCCATTTGAAAAGTGGCAAATTTAATGGCTAAAGTCAGTAAAATCAACCTTTTTTAACATCTTAAAAATGATACTTCTAATTCTGTCCACTTTTTGTCACTTTACATTTTATTTCGGATCATTCTTTAGTAAATCATCCAAAATAAAAAGTATGAAATAACAAAAAAAAACCCCAAGAAATCTTAGGGTTTTGTGGGGAGAGGGGGATTCGAACCTCCGAAGACCTGAGTCGACAGATTTACAGTCTGTTGCGTTTAACCACTTCGCTATCTCCCCTTAACAAGAGTTACTAATATACGGTTTCTAAATTTATTGAGTCAAATTAAAATTCACTTTTATAAAAATTATTTTCATCCAAAATTTGATATGGGTATTCTTTGTCTGTCCAAATCGAAAAACTTTTTTTTGCCTGCCCTATCAGCATCTGCAATCCATTTATCCGAATAATGTTTTTATTTGAAACGGATTGTAAAAAAAGGGTCTCTTCTGGGTTATAAATTAAATCATAAACAACCGAGTTTTTATGAACAAGCCCTGAAACACCGAGTGGGATTTGCAAACTCAGTTTTCCCATCCCAACATTTGTCGTATTTACGATCAGGTCATATTGCATCTGAATGATTTCCATTTGTAAAAGGCTGTGGGTAGTTATTATGTTTTTAAAACTATCTATTAAGCTGGTTCGCAATTTATCCGCATTCTCAATTGTGCGGTTTACGATTGTTAGTTCGATCTCCTTTTTTTCTGAAAGTAAAGAGAAACATGCCGCCTTTGCTGCCCCGCCTGCACCGATTATTAACACATTTTTTATCTCAGATAAATATCCCCTTAAAGGCTGAATGAATCCGTACAAGTCGGTATTATAGCCTTTCCAGTAATTTTTACTTAGTTTTTTGATTGTATTTACTGCGCCAACTTTTTTAGCGATCGGTTCAATTTCATCCAAAAATGGGAGTATTTTTTGCTTGTATGGGACGGTTACATTAAAGCCATTTATATTTTCGCTCTTCAGGCGGGAGATATCTTTCTCAAAACTTATAGGAGGAATTTCAAATTTGTCATAACGGGCATTTATTTTTAAAAAATTAAAAGCTGTATTATGGATATAAGGCGAGAATGTATGATCCAATGGGAAGCCAATTATGCCATATTTTTGGGTCATCTTTTCACTCTTGGATTTCATTTAGAATATGGTAAAAATCAGGAAATGAAACGGATGCGCAATCAGGATTATCAATCTCAATTTTTTCATTAGTAAAAAGTGTCGCAATCGAAAATGCCATGGCGATACGATGATCACCATGCGTAATAATTTTACCACCCTTAATTTTTTGTGGCCCGCTTATGCTAAAGCCATCCCGGTATTCATCTACCTCAATACCCAAATTAGCTAAGTTTTTTACGATTGTTGCAATTCGATCGGATTCCTTAAAACGAAGTTCCTCGGCATTTTTCAAAACAAACGTCCCCTCGGCCTGCGTGGCAAGAATTGCCAAGACAGGGATTTCATCGATAATATTTGGTACGACTTCTTTTGGAACAGTAATATTTTTTAAGTGGGAGAACCTTACTTGTATTTCTCCGATTGGCTCAGGATTATTTTGCCTGACGGTATATTCAATTTCCGCACCCATAATCTTTATAATATCAATCAAGCCAATCCGTGTTGGATTTAAAGAAACACTTGAGATTTCAAGAGAAGAGCCCGGGATGCCAAGTGTTGCGCATATAAAAAATGCCGCAGAAGAAAAATCGCCCGGTATTTCCATTGAAAGGTTCGGTATAGTTAAACTGGAATGAGTGCTAATTTCTTTCTTACCGTTCACTATCTGTACAGGAAGGTTTAACATACGCTCAGTATGGTCTCGCGTTGTTGCTTCTTCAATGATTTTCGTGTTACCTTCTGCGTGTAATCCTGTTAATAATAATGCAGATTTTACCTGGGCGCTTGCTACAGGCATCAGATAATTAATGGCTTTAAGGTGAGCGTTTCCCTTAAAAGTTAAAGGAAGCCTGCCATCGTTTGAGCTAATTTGCGCGCCCATTTCCTTAAGAGGGTTAATCACCCGCCTCATTGGCCGCTTAGAAAGTGAGGCATCGCCGACAAGTGTTGTATTAAATGGCAAAGCTGCCAGTAAACCAGAAATTAATCGGGCTGTTGTCCCAGAGTTATGGGCATCCAATGGTGATGACGGTTGCTGCCATTTTATTATCGGTTTTCCAAAAATTGTAAGGTGGTCACCATCCTGTTTGTGTTCCACCCCAAGTTTTTCGAGGCATTGAAGGGTAGCGCGGCAATCATCGTTTAAACTGAAATTTGTAAAGGTAGATATGCCCTCTTTAAAGCCGGCAAACAAGGCAGCCCTATGTGAGATGGATTTATCGCCCGGAAGTTTGATTTTACCTGAGATCATAAAAGAGAAATTGATATTAAATGATGAAATTATAAATAAAAAAGGCGGGTTAACAATCAACCCGCCGGAAATATAAAAGATTAAAAATTATAATCAATTTATTTAGCTTTTTTCCAGACGCCTTCGAGTAAAAAACCCAAACCGGCCGTAATTAGTAATACGGGCCAGTAAGTGGAAATTGTCTCTGATATTTGCCAGAAAGAGATATAGCCATAATGGTAAAAAAGTACGGGCAAACTGGCCAAAAGAAAGATCACCCCGAAAGTTACATTTGTAAAACTTTTTCGATTAAAAAGATAAAATATGAGGTTTGCCAATCCCAGCGGTACTAAAACCATTGGGAAAAACATATAATCATAATATGGAATATATCCTAAATTCAGCATTAAAAAAGCGCCGGAGAGCAGAATAAAAAAACTACCTCCTAAAAGTCCGTTTCGCGCTGGATTTAAAAATGCTTTTCTTGTAAGTATCAGTCCCAACATAGCGGATCCGATAATTAAAAAGAATGGACGGGTAAATTCAATAAGCTCAAATTGGTTGAGAAGCAGCAGCGTCCCAACTGTAATTAAAGCTAATGGAAAAAAAGATGATCTTTTCATTGATTGCCCCCATCTTTTATCTGTGGAACAAATGTTGGGAAAACAATTACCGCTATTATGTATGCAAAAATTGTAAGCCCGCCTGAAGCAAGGGTTGCAAAAACCCAAAGTAAGCGGACCAAGGTCACATCAATATCAAAGTAGCGTGAAAGCCCTGTACAAACACCGGCAATCATTTTATTTTCATCAACACGGTAAAAATCTGAACGATTTTGTTTTTGTGAATCCATCTCGATAGATTCCTCAACAAAGTCATTTCTATCCGTCTTGGAAGAATTTCTATTGAACATTATATACGCCCCAAAAGCGATTAATGCGACTGCTATTACGGCTTGCCAGGGAACGGCCCAAAAGTGCAAATTATAGAGCACTCCAGTTTGTTTTAAAAGTAATATGCCACCAAAAATGATAAGAAGTGTGCCCCACAGTTTGGCGCTTTCACCACTTTTTTATGCTGTTTGGCGCTGTATTCCTGCGTAGGGTTTTCCGGGATTATAATGAGGGCAGCGATATAGCCAATAATTCCAGCACCGGCAAAAAGTGTAATAAAAACCCAACCGATCCGGACGATGAGCGGATCCACTTTTAAATATTCTGCGATGCCACCACAAACACCACCTATAAACCGGTCCGCTTTTGATCTGTATAATTTGGCTGTATTTTTTTTGTTTGTATCCTGCTCGTTTTCCATAATCCGTCCTCCTTAATTTAAATACACCCCAAAAGACGCATCAAACTTCCACAAAGTTTCATTTTGGTAAACCGATGGATAGAATCTCATATTTTAATATACCGGCAGGGACCTTTAATTCGGCAATCTCCCCGACTTTTTTACCGAGCAAACCTTTGCCAACGGGGGACGCAATTGAAATTTTACCTTCCTTAAAGGAGGCTTCTTCATCCGAAACAAGTGTATAAGAAAATTCCTTTTTTGTTTTCAAATCACGCACTTTTACAACATTTAAAATACTGATTTCATCCACTGAAATATCTTCTTCATTTACGACACGCGCACGCGCAAGCCTGTCCTGAAGGATTTGGACTTTTGTCTCAACCATAGATAACTCTTCACGTGCCGCATGATATTCCGCATTCTCTTTTAAATCGCCATGATCACGTGCGGTTGCCACCTTTTCTGTTATTTGTGGACGGGTAACATATTTAAGTTGGTGCAATTCTTTCTTTAATTTTTCGAGGCCTTCTTCAGACAAGTATACAAATTCCACTTTTATTTCCTTTCAAGTAAATTTTTCAAAATAAATCAATTTTTGACTAAAAATCCTTGCTTAATCTGTATGATTTTAATTTGGTTCAGTTAACCGTTCAACAGAAAATATGCCCGGTAGTTTTAAAATACTATTTACAATTTTATTCAGATGGTTAAGGTTTTTAACCTGAAGGTTTAATTGTCCTTTCGCATATAAATCTTCACTACTAAAATTGGCCATAACAATATTTGTGTCCAATTTTGATACACACACGGTCACGTCTTTTAAGAAATCGGCCCTGTCTTCACCAATAATCGAGAGTTGCACAAGAAAGGCCTGGTCCTTTTCAATATCCCAGGAAACTTCAATTATCCGCTGTTTTTCTTCTAAGAGATGAACCAGGTTTTTGCAATTATGCAAATGGATCGTAACCCCTTTTCCGCGTGACAAATAACCAATTATGGGATCGCCCGGTACCGGATGACAGCATTGTGCAAAATTGATCAGCATATTATCCATGCCCTGCACTTTTATTCCTGATTGATTGCGCGACTTTTTAAGATATTTTGTAAAAAAGTTCTGTTTCTTTGGTTCTGCATCCTCGGTATTGGATGGAAATAATTTTTTACGGATCGTATCAACAACAATCTCACCGCGGCCAATTGCAATAATTAGCGATTCTAAATTACTAAATCCTAATTTTGGAATATTATTAAGAAACTCCGGGCTTTTCTCTGTAAGCTTGTATTTTTTTAAAAACTTTATAAGTATTTCATGCCCGATTTGCCTGGTTTGGGAGAGCTGTTCTTCCTTGATATATTTTTTTATCCAATGGCGGGCCTTACTTGTTTTTACAAAACCCAACCAATCTTGCGACGGTTTCTGATTGTTGGATGTAAGAATTTCTACCTGATCACCACTTTTTAATGTTGTGCGCAATGGAACAATCTTGCCATTAACTTTGGAACCAATACAATGGTTACCAACATTTGTGTGGATTTCGTATGCAAAATCAATTGGTGATGATTTTGCGGGCAATTTGAACAAGTCACCATTTGGGGAAAATAAAAACAACTCATCATGGAAGAGGTTGATTTTCAGGTCTTCCATAAAATCACCGGCATCCTCACTAATCTGGCGGTCAAGCAAATCTTTTACCCAGTTTAATGATTTTTAAATAGGCTTATCTTCTTCAATGCCATGCTTATATTTCCAATGTGCTGCGATGCCATCCTCGGCCATGGTATGCATCGTTTGCGTTCTTATTTGTATCTCCACCATTTTACCTTCCGGGCCAACAACTGTTGTATGCAGCGATTGATAGCCATTGATTTTGGGCATGGCGATATAGTCTTTAAAACGGTCATAAACCGGGTTAAATAAATTGTGGATGATCCCAAGGGCGTAATAGCATTCCTCAACCTCGTTTACAATAATGCGGATAGCCAGTAAATCATAAATTTCCTCGAAAGGCCTACCCCGTTTTTTCATTTTATGATAAATACTGTAAAAACTTTTTGGCCGTCCGGAAATGGTTGGCTTAATATTGTTTTTGGACATCTCGTCATAAATCGGATTGGCGATGTTGCTGATATATTTTTGCCGCTCGTCCCGCGAGAGTTTAATTTTGTCCACTAGCATATTATAAATATCCGGCTCAAGATTTTTTAAACAGAGGTCTTCAAGCTCCCATTTTATTTTCGCAATGCCAAAACGGTGGGCAAGTGGCGCATATACATCCCGTGTTTCCAGGGCAATACGTGGCCGTTTCTTTTCCGGCACATGTTCCAGGGTGCGCATGTTATGGAGCCGGTCGGCAAATTTGATAATGATAACCCGCACATCATCAGCCATGGAAAGTAACATTTTTCTGAAAGTTTCCGCCTGTCGGATTTCTTTACTCTGAAACTTAAGTCCACTGATTTTGTAACGCCATCAACCGATTTTGCAACGGTTTTTCCAAATTCTTCTTCGATTAGTTCAAGCTTTATTTCCGTATCTTCCACAACATCATGCAACAAACCCGATATAATTGTGGTAGGGTCCATCTTCAATTCTGTGAGGATCATGGCCACATTTAAACAGTGCTCAAAATAAGGTTCGCCGGAATATCTTTGCTGGCGGGCATGGGCCTTTAATCCCAAATCGTACGCCTTTTGCAGATTTTTCCCATCAAAATCAGAGGAGTAATCCTTGATTTCCAGAAACATTTTTTCAAACGATTTATCATATCGCTGATGCATCTGTTTGATCAATTTTTCGTCTTTTGATTTTGATATAAGTTTCATTTTATTTTTTTAAATGTGAACTGATTTTAAAATTCCGCCGGGCCCATGGCCGATGTTTCATGAAATAAATCCGGATCGGCAAATTTACCGAACTCTTTTAAGAAAGTAAGTCGTACATTGCCAACCGGGCCGTTTCTTTGTTTACCGATTACAACTTCGCACATATTATGTGTCGAGGTGCCATCTTCAAATTCTTCCAGGTTATAATACTCGGGCCTGTAAACAAACATCACCACATCCGCATCCTGCTCGATAGCGCCCGATTCACGTAAATCCGATAGCTGCGGACGTTTATTGTGTTTATCGCGCGATTCGCTGGCACGAGAAAGCTGAGACAAAGCGATTACCGGAATATCCAGCTCTTTGGCAATCCCTTTTATCGAACGTGAAATATGGGTGATCTCCTGCTGCCGGTTCTCCCCCTTCGTGCCGTCCATCAGTTGTAAGTAATCAATTACCAACATCTGAACATTCGCCTCTGCTTTTAATCGCCGGGCCTTGGCCCGAAGTTCCAACACGTTTAATGAGGGCGAGTCGTCAATATAAATGGGTGCGTTCATCAATTGCGATACATGGCCTGTAAGCCGTTCCATTTCCTGTTTTGTAAGCTTGCCGGTACGCACGTTCATCTGGTTTACACGCGCTTCGGTACACAGCAGGCGCATTACCAGCGATTCCGATGACATCTCCAAACTAAAAAACCAACCGGGATGCCATGATCGACAGCGGCATTGCGGCAAAAATTTAAGGCCAGCGCAGTTTTCCCCATGGATGGCCTTCCCGCCAAAACGATTAAATCTGCGGGCTGAAAACCGGCTGTCATCTTTTCCAAATCTTTAAAACCGGAGTAAACGCCAGTCACGCCGGATGAATCAGAATGAAAAAGCTGGTCAATCTTTTCAAACGTTGTATGCAAGATTTTTTTTATGCCGGCAAAGCCTTTTTGCATACGCATTTCGGAGATTTCAAAAATCTTTCCCTCTGCCTGGTCGAGCAACACATTTATATCATCGTTTTGTTCATAAGCCTGGTCGATAATATTTGTGCATTCTTTGATTAAACTGCGTGAAAGCGCTTTTTGTTTTACAATGCCCAGATAGTTTTTAAGGTTGGCCGATGAAGGCGTACTATTGGCTATTTCCGCGAGATAATAAGCGCCGCCAATTTCATCGAATTTTTTGGCCTGTTTAAGCTTCTCTGTTAAGGTAATCAGGTCAATCTCAACCTTTTCGTCAAACATTTCCATAATGGCCTGAAAAATTGCTTTGTGCGCCGGCTTATAAAAAAACGATGCATCGATCGTTTCAATGGCGATTGAGACCGCTTCTTCGTCCAATAAAAGCGCGCCAAGAACAATTTGTTCAACGTCGACAGCTTGCGGGGGCGTTCGTAATATTTGCTCTTCCGGTTTCGGGCTATCCATAGTTGGTTTTTCCTAAGAAACAAAACCTTCCTTGAGACTTTGCCCAGGAAGGTTTTAATTTTTAAAATTTATTTTGATTTTTATTGATTGATCGCTTGAAAAAGGATAATGAAAAAAAAGCTCTTTTGCAATAATCAGTTAGGATATTTTTGAGGTATTTTTGGAGGTTTGCAGGATTTGTGATTCTGTTGATCAAAGATATTCAGGTTTCCAATCCTTTGCCGAATGAACAACGGCCAATAAAATTATTCCATACTCCTCTACTTTATACATAATTCTGTAAGCGCCATATTTTGTTTCACGATATTCCTCTCTTATTACTTCCGGTATCGTTCGTCCTAAGTATGGAAACTCTGTCATTTTCTCGGCAGCGTCTATTAGCCTTGCAACAAATAGCGATGCCCGCTCGGGGGAGTCTTTGCTAATATATTCGGAAATTTGTTCAATATCGTTTAAAGCATGATCTGACCAAATTACTTTAGCCATTTTTGTAGTATCTTTTTAGCCTCCTCATGAGAAATTCCCTTACCTTCACGGACACTATTTTCAGCACGTTCAAGTTTGGTTTGAATATATAAAACATGCATAATGTCATCCATTGTTGAATCTTCTGGCAAGTTGTCAATTACGCTATTTGCCCTTTCTTTTACAGATTCAGCCATAACATTCTCCTTTTAAATTTCACCAAAGATAATATTTATTTAAACTGTATGCCAGTTAGAACAATATAGGAATATTGACTTCTTACCAAAACAGGGCAACAGATCACAGGTTTTCCATATTTATTATTTATAAAAACAGGTAACTGCAAGCTATAAAACGGTTCAACTCACATCATTGTCCGTTAATAAACCCGCCTATCTTCTTCAAATCAATCCAGGCACTGGCTTTCCAACGCGGGTTGCGCAATAAGGCCGCCGGGTGGTAGGTCACAATAAACGGGATATTTTCATAGCTGTGGTCTTTCTGGCGCATAGAACCAAGGGAATCCTGTGTTTTTAACAAAACCTGTGCGGATATACGCCCAAGCGCAATAATAACTTTTGGTTGAATAAGCTTAATTTGCTTTTTGAGATATGGCTCGCAATGCATTACCTCGTCGGGCAATGGATCGCGATTATTTGGCGGACGGCATTTTAATACATTGGCAATAAAAACGTCTTCCCGTTTAAAACGTAAGGCAAACAGCATTTTATCCAGCAACTGCCCTGCCTTTCCGACAAATGGCAAACCTTGCAGATCCTCATCACGGCCTGGCGCTTCGCCAATAAACATGATGTCCGCCTGCGGGTTGCCCATGCCAAATACAAAATTTGCGCGCGTATGGCCCAGACCACATTTGGCACATTTATTAATCTCATGATAAAATGCCTTCATTTCCGCATTGCCCTGGTGGATAAGCAGCTCGTCAATTCCCTTAGTGGCCTTTTTAGGGATATACGGCTTTTTAACTGACGCTTGTTGCGGGGCTGCCTGTTGTTTTATAGCTATGGGCGTTTTTTCAATGTCGGCTGATAACGAAAGGTCAACCCGACCGTCAAAGCGGACAGTGTTGCCATATACGGTTTTATACCAGTCGAAAAAGGCGCTTACGTCTTCCAATACATCGTTTTGCATCAATTCATTTTTCCGCGTTTAATAAATAATCTAAAATTTTTTCAGCTGTTTCAATTTTCGTTAACATGGGTAAAGTTGAATGGTTGTTTTTTGTTATAATTTCTACCTGATTTGTATCCCCACCAAAACCGGCCCCTTTTATAGAAGGGTTATTGGCGATTATGACGTCCAGATTTTTACGGATTAATTTTTGACGCGAGTTTTCAATCAGGTTTTCCGTTTCAACCGAAAAGCCAATTATTGTCTGATCTATTTTTTTTAAGGCGCCAACATCTTGCAAAATGTCCTTTGTCCGTTCCATTTCCAGGTTAAGGTTTCCTTTGCCCTTTTTCATTTTATGGGCCAATTGTTTAACAGGCGTGTAATCGGCTACAGCGGCGGATGAAAAATAATAATTACACGCGTCAAATTCTTTTAATACGGCCTCGTGCATTTCGGCCGCGCTGCGTACTTTGATTACATTTAAATATGGCGGGACAACAACCGGGCCGGGCCCAAGAATTAATTTTATATTTGCCCCACGTATAAAAGCTGTTCGCGCCAACGCAATGCCCATTTTTCCGGTAGAACGGTTTGTTAAAAAACGGACGGGATCGATGTCCTCAGCGGTTGGTCCGGCTGTTATTAAAAGGTTTTTGTCTTTAAAATCCTGAACACTTAATGATTTTTCGATTTGATCAAAAAGATCATCTATTGAAAATTTCAGGCCACTATTTTCAATTACAAGATTTAGTTCGTCCTTTTTTACCGGTTGCGGCTTCCTGCTTAAATTGATGATTAAATCAAAAACCGTTTGTTTGTTTTTTAATTGTATGTCCGGGAAATGATTTAAAAAATCACCATATCCGCCCATATCTTCAAGGAAAACCTTGTAGCCGGAACGCTCCATTTTTTGAAGTAATCCGCCAACAAAAAAGAGAAACTTAGAATCATCCTTAATCAGGATTGTCTTTTCAGCCATTTTCATCGATAATCAATTTTTCTACTTCAGCAACAGCATCGTCCAATTTGTCATTTATTACGATATAGTCAAAAAAATGCGCCTGCTCATATTCAAAATCAAGGCGGTCCAGGCGGCGGTTGATGGTTTCGGTATCCTCACTTTTTCTATCTATAAGGCGTTGACGCAAAATCTCTTTGCTTGGCGGTTTTATAAAAATAAGCAGCGCGTCATCATATTCATCCTGTACGGACCGGGCGCCTTTTACATCAATATCAAATAAAACCGTTTTGCCGGCTTTAACCGATTCGGCCACTTTGCTCTTCAGCGTTACATAATTATTGCCGTGAACCTCCTCGTATTCAAGAAACTTATCTTCTTCAATAGCCCGTTTGAACTGCTTCTCACTCAAAAAATAATACGCCTTGCCATCTTCCTCGCCGGGTCTTTGCTTACGGGTGGTTGCAGAGATTGAAAGGGCCAGGCCAGGGTGTTTGTCTAATAATATTTTTACGATTGTTGTTTTACCGGCCCCACTTGGCGCGGAGAAAACAATATGTTTTGATTTAAACTTCATTTGTAGCAACATCCTATTTTAGAATACATCGGTGCTGGAGGTTAAAGTGCAAAGTCATGTTCACCGAAGCATGGTTCGTTTAATAAATACCGGAAATAGAAATTTTTTATTCGATATTTTGTGTCTGTTCCCGGATTTTCTCAATCTCTTCTTTAACCTGGATTATTAAATGTGAAATCTTAATATCCGTTGTTTTGGAATTCATCGTATTCGCCTCGCGGTGCATTTCCTGCAAAATAAATGTCAGTTTTTTTCCAAGTTCTTTATCGCGTTTCAGGGTCTGCCGAAATTGGCCAATATGGCTTTCCATCCGTGTTAATTCTTCGGTAATATCCACCTTGTCCGAGATGAGTGCAATTTCCTGTTCCAGCCTGTCATTGTCCACCTGTTGGTTGTCCAATAATTCGTTGACCCTATTTTTTAGCTTTTCAAATTCTGCCCGTACATTGGCCGGGGCTTTTTCGTGAACTTGTTTTGTTATTGCCTCAATCTTGTCAAGGCGCACGGTCATATCATCAATCAGGTGCTGCCCTTCTTTTAAGCGCATAGCATTGAAAGCTTCCAAAGCAAGTTCTACTGATTTTATAAGGTGTTGCTTAAACTCTGCTTCATCAATTCGGCTGATATCCGTTTCAAATAAATCCTGAAATGATAATAGGTGGCTTATTTCAATCGGGCCGGACAAGGCAAGCTTCTCTTTAATCGCCTTCAAATTATTATAATAATAGTTTAATTTATCTTCATTAATAGCGCTGGAATTATCGTTGTTAAGCGTTTGTTTAATTTCGGCAAATACGCTGACTTTTCCACGGTTCACACTTTTTTTGATTAATTTTCTTAAATCCGTTTCAAAAGCAGAAACCATGGATGGCATTCTGAACAGAATATCCAGATAGCGGTTATTTACACTTTTAATTTCGATTATTATCTCAAGATTGCCTGCACTAACCTGCCCTTTTCCATATCCTGTCATACTTTGCATAAATTTTTCTCTTTACATTTTTAATGTTTAAAAAGTCCGTTTACTTTTATAGATTCTAAAAGTTAATTTTACTTAGATTTTCTAATCTAACAATAATTGAATCATGATAAAACCTCAACCGCGACAATATTTAAAAGATGATAAAAAACTATTACCTGTTCAAAAAACAAATTGAGAAAATAAGGCCCCAACTTTTAGAAGCAGAAGTCGTTTCTATTTTTACCACAAATAAAGATGAACTCAGCTTTGAGCTTTCAAAAAACACGTCAACATTTTTATTGAAGGTTTGTATTAGCGCGCAAACGCCCTATGTTTTGGTTGATCATGCTTCTAAACAAAAGAGTGACCGGCTCTCCTTTTTTGAAAACTTATACGGTGAAGCCCTTACCGATATTAAGGTGGCCATTTATAACAAATATGTCATAATTGAGTTTGGCCGTTTTCACCTTTATATCTGGTTTTATGGGGCAAAGCCAAATATCGTTCTTTTTGACGATAAAAAAAATCCTATTGAGTCATTTAAAACGTTAACTTCAATAACCGAACCTCCCAACGAAATCCCCATTCCTCTCTCGCAGAATTTACTTGTAAACGCCATTAAAACATCACCCCAATTAAAAATATCAAAACTAATATCCGCATTATGCCCGGCATTTAACCGTAGTATGGTTAAAGAAGTTTGCCACCGGATGGGTGCATCAATTGATGCAGAGGTGGGCGAGTTAAAGGATGTGCAAAATGTTTTTACTGTATTTACACAGTTTCTCGCAGAGATTGAATCCGGGAAATGTTATATTTTTAGTCGGGATGACGGTGAAAAAAAACTTACGCTTTATGAGAGTAAAATCTTAATTGAAAAAGGATTTTACAAAGAAAAATTTACCGACCTGAATAAGGCCTGGCTCATTTTTATTCAGAACCGTGAACGCAACAGGGCTTATAATCAGCTTTATAAAAAATATCTTCGAGCCTGAACAAAAAGAGAAAAACCCTTGAAACGGCCCTGGTAAAAATTACCGATGCTGAAAATATTGAAGAACGAAAGCGAATCGCCGATTTAAAGGGCAATTTACTTTTAACCAATAAACACAAGGTACCACGTGGCAGCGCTTCCGTTGAGTTGGTTAATATTTTTTCGGATGAACAGGAATTGGTAAAAATAAAATTAAACCCGAAAAAGAAAACGGTGGAAAATGCCAATCAGTACTTTTCGAAATACAAACAAATTGCCGAAAAAAAACAAGTTATTAAATTAAAAAAAGACACCTACCAAAGTGAATTGGATGAAATTAAGTTAATGAACCAAAAGCTGGAAACGGCCAATCTTAAAGAGCTTTTAAAACTCAAAGAAAAATTGGTTCAAATGAATATCCTGCAGGAACATCAGGCAAAAAAAGCTGTCGGGAGTGATTTGCAGTATTCGTTTCGTCGCTTGATTTTAGAAAACAGGTGGGATATTTATATGGGTAAAAATGGTGTCAATAATGATTTACTTACATTTTCGTTTGCCAATAAATGGGATATTTGGATGCACGCGCAAGGGGTGCCCGGTTCGCATATAATTATTAAGGTACAAAGTAAAGATATGAGCGTCCCGCTTTCGATTATTGAGCAGGCGGCACAAATTGCAGCGGCAAACAGCCGGGCGAAACATTCTGGAACCGTGCCGGTTATTTATACACAATGCCGCTATGTGAGCCGAATAAGAAAAGCTTTGCCAGGCACGGTAAATGTAAGGAACGAGAAAGTGATTTTTGTTAAGCCCCTTTTACTTAATTTTTAGGATATACCTTTGAAATATATATTTTTTGCAGGAATTTTACTTAGTATCAATTTTGTGTTTGGTCAGGACAAGGCCGAAACACATTATCAACTTTTGGACGATGCTTATAAAAATCTTTCGGCCACAGACTCGATTGGTTTTATTATATCAGAAATAGAATCTTACGCACTTTTATATCCAAATTCCAAACAGGAAGATGAACTGCTTTTCCGGTTAGGGAAATTATATGAGCGTGAGAACCAACATGCGCGGCAGCTTACTACATTAATAAAATTGATTTTACTACATGGCGAAAGCCCTATCGTAACCCGGTCATTGCAAATAATGGATTCTCTGATAGTTTTTGATCCGGGATTAGACCTTACAGAAAAAGAAGAAGAAGCTATCCGCCAATTGGGCAACCATCCCTCACAAAAAATTACAGGATGGCATATTTAGGCTATCTTTCTTTTCTGCAATCCATTCATCTTAGCACGATTGAGGCAATTACACTCGGGGAAATTGAACATTATAAAAACCTTTTCCAAAAAGATGCAAAAGATATGGACGCTGTCCTTTTTTGGCAGGCACAAAATTATAAACGTAATCAAAAATATGATGCGGCAATATTAAATTTTAGCAAAGTATGCAGCTTGTACAACCAATCACCGTTTGTGCCCGACGCGATGTTAGAGCTGGCCCGCCTGAGTGCATCTTATAAAAAAAACAAAGGCAAAGCGCGTGATTATTTAATTGAACTTATAAATCAATTCCCTGACAGTAAGCTGACTGGCGATGCGCAGTTTGAGCTGGCACAATTATATGAGAAGGTTTATAAAGACAGGAAAGAGGCCTTTACAAATTATAATCTTCAGGTAAATGCATTCCCAAAAAACAAACATCATTTTACCGCCCTGCTAAGGATGGCTGCCATCTCAGAACAAGACAGCAATTATAATGAGGCAATTATCGCAAATATGCGCATTGTAGAAGATGAAGGCGATGCGGCTTCCATAAATAAAGCGTTAAAAAATATTATCCGGCTAAGTTTGGAAAAAACAGATGATTTCAGGCTTGCGGCAAAAACAATGGCCTTGTTCGCACATCAATTCCCGGAAAATAAAGATGCGCCAAAATATTTGTACAGGGCGGGTAAAATTTATATAGAAGAGTTGAAAGATTTTAAAAAGGCCAGCGAAGCATTTGATTTGCTGACAAAAACTTATCCGGAATCGGACTATATTAAAAAAATTAAAACTTTATTAAGCCAACAGGATAAAAAATAATTCATCACATTATTGAGTGAGAATATCACCAAGAAACAAATGGAACGAAATTCGGTGAATATTGCCAAGTTCGCTCTCATAAGCCGTAAACGCATAATCCACTTTTATCTTCGGCAGTGTAACGCCAATTCCAGCATTTAATCTCCGGATGTCATCCATACCAAAACGAAGCGCCAAAATATCATCGTAGCTGATTTCCATGCCTGCCAATGCATCCACACTAAGCGGCCCTACATTAAATTGTGCAGAGAAATTCCTGTTTTCTGCCAGGAAATTTAAATCGACAGAGGGGGTTACGGTTAAGTTCAATGAAGGTAGATTGAAAATATAAGCCGTCCCAAAACGGGCAGAAGGTGTCACATATTCCTTTGTACCTGTGGTCCACGCTAACAATGTGCTTGTAAAATCACGCAAAACCAGGCCCAGCCGTAAATTATCCAATTTATATTTTACGCCGGCATCAAATCCGATTCCCGTTGCCGATTCAATATTAAGGTCACTATAAATAAATTTTACATTCAGGCCCCAATCGATGTTTTCATTAAATTGCTCTGCATAGGCCAAATTGAAAACATAATCACCGATATTAAATCGTTTTATTTTATCATAATCAACTTTTCCCTCGGCCTCGTTATATGCATTGCGCGTATCGGGGTTATCGGTCGCGGTTAAATAATAAAAAGAAGCCCCAAGTGTCCCTTTTTCTGAGATAGGCGAAGATACACTTAAAAAACTTTGCTGAAGGCTGCTGATGAAACGCTTACTGGTCATAAATTGAGCTTGTAAGCCTTGTGCCGTCCTAAGCCCTGCCGGGTTCCAATAAACGGAAGTTACATCGCTGGCGAGTGCGGTAAATGCGCCTCCCATGGCTGCCCCGCGTCCATCCGCGCCCAAATATAAAAATTCGCCCGCATACTTTTTTAGGGGCCCTGCGTTAATATTTTGTATATAAAAAATCAGCAGAAGTGCAAAAACTGCTATCTTATTAAATTTTTTCATAAATAACCCGGGGCTAATATAAAATGTGTTAATGTGAACAATCCGCCGCTAACCAACGGGATTGTGAGATTATCATTAATTTTTATTGGCGCCGATTCTATGATCGCCATGATAAGCGCAATTATAAAACCAATTATAAAATGGTCATAAAAAAACAGGCAAATTATAAATGCCGTTAAAAAGAAAGCAACGGCGCCTTCCAGAGATTTGCCCCACAAAGCATGTGTACCAAATCTTTTGCCAAAAATCGCCGCACTGCTATCGGAAACAGTCAAAAAAAGTGTGGCAATAATGGCGATATTTTTATCAAACAAAAAAAAGGCCAAAGAAAATCCTAAAAACAAGAGCGTTGCGCCATTTAGCTTTTTTCCGGATTCGTTCTCTCGTAACAAACTACCAAATATTTTCTCATAAATCTGTTTCAATTCTGTTACGTTAATCCTAAGAATATCCCCGATTAAAAAGAGAATAAATAAACTAATACTTAAAGCGAGAATTTGTTCCTTGTTTAAATAATAGAAATAAGCAAGGGGCACTGCGCTCGTCATTAGATGTATTGATTTACGTACCAACTCCTTTTTAAGGGTTATTTCTTTTTGCATAGAATAAAATTTTGTTCTGTTTGGAATTTAAACAAAAAAACAAATAATGAAGTCTAAAAATCTTTCCCTGATTTGGGGCAAATTATTCCTCTGGTGCGGATTCTAACTTACTGATTGTCAAAATAATTTCGGTGCCTTCGCTGATCGCAGTCCCAACTTTTAAACTTTGTTTTAAAACAGTGTCCGGCAAATAGGACGAGTTCTCTTCATATTCGGTTGGCCCGATTGTAACCCCAAGCTGGCGAAGTTGTTGCCTGGCAGCAGAAAAACTTTTACCGATTAGGCTTGGTATCGTCCGATTTGCTGGCATTTCTCCATTACTGACTGTGATTGTGATCGCGGTGTTTTTTCTTACCTCCTGCCCCTGTGGAAATGATTGGGACACGACAACGCCTTCCGGGTAAAGATCGGAATATGAATATAAAATGGTGTTTAGTTTTAAGCTAAGCGCTTTTAATTTTAGTTCGGCATCGCGCGGTGATATGCCAAAAAGGTTGGGCATAATTATCGGCCGCTCGCCATTGCTTACAGTCAAATAAACATTTCGCCCGATCTTTACCGTGGAGTAGGCAATCGGCATTTGCTCTACAACCTGGCCCGCGCTGTAATTTGCATCAAACACAGAATCGGCAATGATTACCCGAAAGCCTTTCTTTTGCAACATGTTCTTAGCTTCATTAATATTCATCTCCACGATGTCCGGCATTTCAACTTCTTCTCCCAGGTCGACATACCACGGCATTACAAGCCGGTCCATAATCACTGTAAAAATTATAAGGGCTAATACCGCAATTGTTATTTTAAAAATTTTTGACTCTTTTAACTGGGCTAATTCCATTCTTGGGTTCCATACATGTTATTTTTCTATCATTAATGTGACCGGGCCGCGATTTACAAGATCGATGTCCATCATCGCCCCAAATATACCACTTTCTACCTTAACGGGAAATGTTTTAAGCTTCGCAATAAACTGATCGTAAAACAATTCGCCCTTTTCCGGTGAGGCAGCTTTTATAAAACTGGGCCTGCGCCCTTTTTGTGCATCGCCCATCAAAGTAAATTGTGAGATCACAAGAATTTCGCCTTTTACATCCAACAGCGATAAATTCATCTTATCCTCATTATCCTCAAAAATGCGTAGGTTCACACATTTTTCGGCCATCCAGGATAAATTGTTTTCCGTATCATCCGGTGCAACGCCCACAAATAAAAGCAGGCCATTGTTTATTTTGCCGACAATTTTCCCTTCTACTGTAACAGATGCACGGGAAACCCTTTGCAATAATACTCTCATCGTGATTCGATCATTTTAATTTTTACATTTTCATCACCAAGCAAGGCAATAAGTTGCTTAAGCGTGGAGGCCGACATGGTAAGGCCTGCTTTTTTTGACTGCATCCGAATGATACCATCACCGTTCATATTAATATCAAAGAGGAGCCGGTTTTTGCCTGGACTGGAGCTGATGGTCATTTTTAACTGACGTAATAACTCCTCATCAAGTTTTTCACGGTTCAGGGTCAATAGAACAGATTCTGTAAATTTCTGTGGTACATCATTGGCATCAAAAACCGAATCAACAACAAATTTAATCAGGTTGTCATCGGGTTCGGAATTTAATGTGCCTTGCATAAAAACGATGGCATCCTGCTTTAAGTGCGCCTCACATTTCGGGAAAACAGATCCAAAGACAACGGCTTCATAGCTGTGCTCAAAATCCTCTAATTTAACAAAAGCCATTTTTTGCTGTTTGCGGTCAAATAAAGTGCGCAACTCGTTTATCTGGCCACATATACGGATTGTCCTGGATGCAGGCGCGGGCATTTCTTCACCCTCAACCTTTTTAGGAAACTTGGTCGTATAAAGTGAAATAATCGATTTGTACGGATCGAGTGGATGACCGGAAATATAAAAGCCAAGCAACTCACGTTCTTTTTTCAATTTTTCATTTAATCCCCAATCCGGGATATCCGGTAAAGCAGGCTCTTTAATGGCATCTGCTGCGCCGGGCCCTTCCATATCAAAAAGGCCGATTTGATTTTTATCTTTTGCGCCGCTTTGTACATTTTGGCCAAATTCAATCGCCGTTTCAACCGAATTAAAAAGTTGTGCACGGTTTCCTTTTAAGGAATCCATCGCCCCGGCCATGGCCAGGTTTTCCAAAACTTTTTTATTGACGATGCGCAGGTCTACTTTTTGCACTAATTCAAAAAGCCCGGTAAATTGCCCGTTTTCTTCACGAATATGCACAATATTATTGATGGCATTTGCGCCCACATTTTTTATGGCCGCCATCCCAAATGCAATGGTGTTTTTATCAAGCGGCTTAAACGTTGCGACAGAATAATTGACATCCGGCGGGTTTATGGTTAAGCCAAGCTTGCGGCACTCCTCCATCAAAACCATCACCCGGCTTAGGTTGCTTAGCTCGCTTGTTAAGTTGGCAGACATAAATTCGGCAGGATAATGTGCCTTCAGATAGGCCGTTTGATAAGCAATTAAAGCATACGCGGCGGAATGTGATTTATTAAAGCCATATTGGGCAAATTTTTCGATCAGGTCAAAAATGGCCGAAGCGACTTTTTTATCGATGCCATTTTCGATACAGCCTTTCACAAAAAAAGCTTTCTGCTCCTGCATTACCTCTGCTTTTTTCTTGCCCATTGCCCGGCGCATCAAATCCGCGTCGGCCAGGCTAAAGCCGCCCAAATCGGAAGCAATACGCATCACCTGTTCCTGGTAGACAATAATCCCGTAGGTTTCATCAAGGATTGGCTCCAGCTTGGGGTGCATATACTCGATTTCTTTTCGGCCATATTTACGGTCAATAAAGTCATCGATCATCTGCATCGGGCCGGGCCTGTACAAGGCGTTCATGGCGATTAAATCTTCAACACGCGAAGGCTTAAGCTTTTTCAGGTATTCCTGCATACCGGAACTTTCAAACTGAAAAACACCGACTGTTAAACCATCTCCAAAAAGTTTAAACGTCTTTTCATCATCAAGCGGAATATTCTCAACGGAAAAATCGGCGTCATACGCTTCCTGTATCATTTTCTCGGCTTTTTGGATAACCGTTAAGTTACGCAAACCAAGGAAATCCATCTTAAGCATGCCCATCTGTTCCGATGCGCCCATGGTCCATTGTGTACACACATCGCCATCTTTTGTTTTATACAAGGGCACATAATTCGATACATCTTCCGGGGCGATAATGACGCCCGCTGCGTGTGTGGATGTATTTCGGGCGATGCCTTCCAGGGTTTTGGAGAACTTGACCAGCTCCTGCATCTGGATATCTTCGCTTTCGGCAATTTCTTTTAGCTCGGGCACTTCTTTAAAAGCACGTTCCAATGGAATCGGTTTTGCACCTTCTACAGGCACCATTTTAGCGATGGCATCTGTTTGGGACAGCGGCACTTTGAGAGCACGTCCCACATCGCGGATAACACCCTTAGAGGCCATCGTTCCAAAAGTAATAATCTGGGCCACATTGCGTTTACCGTACTTTTCTTTCACATAATCGATTACCTCATCCCGGCGTTCCACACAAAAATCAATATCGATATCGGGCATGGTAATACGCGCAGGGTTTAGAAAACGCTCGAAAAGCAGATCATATTTTAAGGGGTCTACATCGGTGATGCCCAAAGTATAGGCCACCATACTGCCAGCTGCGGAGCCGCGGCCAAGCCCAACGGGAATATCCCTTTCACGCGCGGCATTTATAAAATCCTGCGTGATAAGAAAATAGCCGGCAAAGCCCATATCTTTTATAACGCCCAGTTCGTAATCAATCCGCTCGATTACATCTTTGGAAACGTTTTTGAATTTTTTTTCTGCACCGCGCAGGGCCAGTGTTTTCAAGAAATCATCTTCGCTTAAGTTGCCTTCGCTTTCAGGGATTTTAAATACGGGCAGGTGGCGCGCATTAAAGTCAAGTTCAAGATCGATTTTACCGGCAATTTCAAGCGTATTTTCCAGAACATGCGGTTTATCTTTAAAAAGCTGAAACATTTCATCGGGCGATTTCATGTAGAGCTGTTCGGTGCCGTAGCGCATGCGGTTGGGGTCATCACGGTCCTTGCCGGTTTGCAGGCAAATTAAAATATCATGCGCTTCATGGTCGCCATGGTCAAGATAATGTGTATCGTTGGTGGCGATAACCTTAACGCCCATTTCCTTGGCCAAATCATAAATTTGTGGATAAACATGCTGCTCTTCGGGGATTTGGTGGTCCTGAATTTCAAAATAAAAATCATCGCCAAAAAGTGTAAGATAATCCTCGGCCATTTTTATGGCTTCCTTTTTCCGGCCTTGTCGCAATTTATAGGCAATGGGCCCGCTCATACAGGCCGAAGTAGCGATCAACCCCTCAGAGTATTGGGAGAGCAAATCAAAATCAATACGCGGTTTATAATACATTCCGTCAAGATAGGCGATGGACGAGAGCTTAATCAGGTTTTTAAAACCAACCTGGTTTTTGGCCAGTAAAATAAGGTGGTAATAGTTTTTCTCGCCCTCAATTTTTTGGCGTAATGTATGTTCGGCCGGCGCGATATATGCTTCGCAGCCAATTATTGGCTTTATAGATTTTTTCTTGCAGGCGTTGTAAAAATCGACCGCGCCAAAAAGGTTGCCATGGTCGGTAATGGCCAGTGCGTTCATACCTAAATCACCGGCTTTGTTGACCATATCGTTTAGACGGCCTGCACCGTCGAGTAGAGAAAAATGTGTGTGGCTGTGTAGGTGTACAAAGGACAAATCGGGCTTCTTTCAATTTGGTTTTTTAATAAAAGTAAGGTTGTGAATTTATATGAGGTGCACAAAAATTGCAAAGTTAAAATAAAATTAAAAGTTCTATTTTGTGATTAATTGATAATCATTTTAAGTTTTCTTGTAAACAGACAGTTTTGTACGTTAAATTAAATAAATTATTAACCGTAAAGCCCTCTATGTTCAGAACAAACAACCGGATATTTTCGCATTTTATCGTTCTAATATTTCTGCTGGCCCATTCATCCTTTCTCTTGGCAAATAGCGATGCAACAAAACCTGAACGGCCACGCATCGGCCTTGTTTTGTCTGGTGGCGGCGCACGGGGTTTTGCCCACATCGGTACATTAAGAATGCTCGATTCTTTAAATATCCCGGTCGATTATATTGCCGGGACAAGTATGGGCGGGATTATTGGGGCTTTGTATGCCGTAGGTTACTCGGGCAAGGAGATTGAACAGATCGCGCTGAATACAAATTGGGAAGAGCTCATGTCCGATACGCCTTCCCGCGAGAACCTGCCCTTTCATACCAAAAAGCTCTCCGGAAAATATTTGATGACCTTCCCAATGGAAGGGATGTTTCCTGTCCTGCCTTCCGGGATGATACGTGGGCAAAAAGCTTTCCAAACTCTATCCAAATTACTTTACTCTTATCAAAACCTTAAAAGTTTTGACGAGCTGCCCATTCCGTTCCGCTGTGTCGCCGTTGATATAATCACCGGTAATGAAGTGGTTTTAGACCATGGCTCGCTAGCAATTGCCCTGCGTGCAACCATGTCGATTCCAACTGTTTTTGCGCCGGTAGAATGGGGCGATTCGCTTTTGGTTGACGGCTTTGTAAAAAACAATCTCCCAGTAAATGTTGTAAAAGATATGGGTGCGGATATTGTAATCTCCGTTAATGTGGGTACGCCTAAGAAGGATAAAGCCCACTTAAAGTCCATTTTTGACATTCTTGAACAGACAATTAACCTTTCCAGTTTTAAACAGGAAGAAAAAGCATTAAGTGAGAGCGACATAGTCATCGAGCCCGACCTTGAAGGTTACAGCACTTCAACCTTTTTTGCTGATGTTGTGGAGAAAATCCTTAAAATTGGTGAGCAGGCTGCCGACGGAAAAGTTGATGCCTGCGTACAGCTTAAAGCAGACTACTCTATCAACAAACTTTCCCTGGCGGCCAATGATTCTTCTGGAATTAATAAGTCTGTAAAATTACACGGTGTTGTTATCGCCGGTAATACAACCCTGCCTTTTGATTTTGTCCGCGATTTATTCGATTTAAAACCCGGCGATATGTGTACGCAAGATACCATTAACGCGTGCATTGTCCGTTTAAAGAAAAGTGGTTTTTTTAAAGATGTAAAATATGAGATTAAATATGCATCAAATGACGAGATAAACCTGGTAATCAATGTAAAAGAAGGCAGAAAGCCGCGTGTTTATGGCGTTACTATTATTGGTAACAAAATATTGCCCTTTTATTTTATCAATAATTTAATCGATCTAAAGCCAGGTATGTATTTTGATGCTAAAATACTGGATAAGAACATAACAAATATGTATGGCCTTGGATATTTTGAAACGATTCATTATGAAATAATTCCTGTTGACGAGAACAGCGTGCGCCTTATTTTCCACATCAAAGAGAAGGCGGAACGCTCCTTACAGGTTGGCGCCCGCTTTGACACACAGTATAAATTTGTGGGTGTGTTAAATTTAAACGGCGCGGGTGTTTTTACCTCCGAGGTACGCATGGCCAGCGAATTACAATTTGGCGGACTTACCCGTTTTAAATTCCACGTATCTTATCCTACACGCAGCTTGAACTACCCTATTTATCCTTTTGCACGATTTGCATATAAAGATATATTTACACGCGTTTACGACGCATCGGGTGCAATTATCGATAAGTTTCACGATAACTCCACCACCTATGCCGGGGGAATTGGATTTTTAATTAGCAATATTTTTAATGTTGAATTTGAGTATAACCGGGAACGTGTAAATTTATATCCAAATATTGATATTTACAGCCAGCCGGATTCGCTAAATACCCGACAATCTTTTGTTAAAATTGCCGCCCGCCTCACCTACGATTCAATTGATGATTCAGCCTTTCCAACCTCCGGGCTATACCTGAAATTTAATTCAGAAAATAGCAGTGAAGCTTTAGGTTCGCGAAAAAGCTATCACCGCTATGAATTGGATTTATCATATTATTTTTCATTTAATCCTGAGCATGTTATGCGGTTGTATACCTATCTCGGTATTGCCACAAATGATTTACCCGTTGCACGCTATTTTTATCGTGGAGGCGCCAATGATTTTATTGGGGTGGATTATCAACAACTGGCCGGTTATCGTGTAGAAATAGCCGGGCTTGAACACCGCGTTCACATATTCCGTCATTTGTATGCAAGTGTAGAGGCAGCCGCGGCCTATCACACCATAAATTTTATTGACCAGGATGATGTGGGCAAAAACGGTATTTTGTATGGCGCTGCCCTTGGGGTATATATAAATTCGCCGTTTGGGCCAGTTAAGTTTCAGTATGCCCAAGGTTTTGGCAGCGCATATCATATTCCGCAAAACCGTTCGTATCTTTTTTTGACTATTGGCTTTACCTTCTGAAGATAATTATTGATGCCAAGATTCTATTTCTTTAAATTCTATTTTAATTTATTTGATTTTAATATCGGAGAACGAAATGTCTATTGTAAAACCCTTTAAAGCCCTTCGCCCCTTGCCAAAAAATGCAGAGAAAGTTGCCTCACCGCCGTATGATGTGCTTAATAGTGAAGAAGCGCGAGAAGTCGCAAAAAACAATCCCTTAACTTTTTTACATGTTAATAAGCCGGAAATTGACTTGCCTGCCGGGACGGATGTTTATTCCGAAGAGGTATATCAAAAAGGCGCGGACAATTTAAAAAAGATGATCAGCGACGGTGTTTTAAAACAAGAGGAAAAAGAGTGCTTTTATATTTACAAACAATTAATGGGCGAGCATGAGCAGTATGGCCTTGTTGCCCTTGCCTCGGTTGACGAGTATGACAACGATTTGATAAAAAAACACGAATTCACCCGCCCGGTCAAAGAAGATGACCGTGTCAATCACATCGATCATTTAAACGCACAGGTAGGCCCTGTATTTTTGACCTACAAAGCGCAACCGGAACTGGACAAGCTTATATCAAAAATCACCTCTGGGCAGGCTGAGATTGGTTTTATGGCCGATGATGAAATTGAGCACACCATCTGGGTTGTAAAAAATGATGCGGATATAAAAGCAATCCAGGATAGTTTTGCCAAAATCGATGCACTCTATGTGGCCGATGGGCATCATCGTTCCGCGGCAGCATCGCGCATTGCAAAAATGCGTAAGGAAAATAATCCGGACCACACAGGTGAAGAAAGTTATAATTATTTTTTAAACGTAATTTTTCCTGATAACCAGATGTACATTATGGACTATAACCGGGTTGTGAAGGATTTATACGGTTTGTCCAAAGAAGAGTTTTTCAACCAGATTTATGATCATTTTTCCATAAGACGGCTTGGCCCCGCAGGATTTAAACCGATGGAGTCCCACGTTATTGTCATGTATTTTGAAAAGGAATATTTTCTATTAGAAGCATTGGAAGGAAGTTTTGATGAAAACGATCCTGTTGCGCGTTTGGATGTATCCATCTTACAGGAAAATTTACTTGCCCCGGCTTTGGGAATTGGCGATCCACGCAAAGATAAACGCATCGATTTTGTGGGTGGTATTCGTGGCCTGGAAGGTTTGACCGAGCGTGTAGATTCCGGTGAAATGGCCGTTGCTTTTGCCCTGTTCCCAACATCTATTGAAGATTTGATGGCCATCGCCGACGCAGGAAAAGTAATGCCGCCAAAATCGACCTGGTTTGAGCCAAAGCTACGTAGCGGTTTATTTGTTCACCTTTTGGATTGATGATTTTTAGATTGAAAGATTGTAAGGCTTAAAGATATTGTTGAGTACGGGGCTTATGTTTAAAAGACGAAGGATGAGATGTACTTTAAATCCAGAGCTGAAAAAAATCAGAAAAGACTAAAAAGTTTTTATTCAAGGGAGTCACGTCACATTTTTTTACAATCTTACAATCTTCGGATATTTTAGTCTTTCAATTGGATATTATGTGTTTCCATCATCGAGTATAAGCGGCGGCGTGTGATACCAAGCAGGTCTGCCGCTTTATTTTTTTTCCCGCCCGCTCTTTGAAGAGCCTGTATAATCAGGTTCTTGATTAAATCATCAAGTATAATGCCCTCTTCGGGCAAAACATCCAAAATATTTACATCATTTTCTGATTGTGTAAGTTTTGTTGTAGGAAGATCAACATTTTCAATTATTTTCTCAGAAATAATGGCCGCCCTGGAAATAATATTTTCCAGTTCACGTATGTTGCCGGGATAATCATATTCCATCAAAGAAAGTTTGGCTATTGGCGCTAAAATTTTATCTGGATATGCAGCCATAAAAAATTCAATCAGTTCCGGGATGTCTTCTTTTCGTTCCCTTAACGGCGGCAGGTTTATCGGGAATAAATTTATACGATAATACAGGTCGTTGCGGAAGAGTTGCTCATCGATCATTTTTTCCAGGTTTTGGTGCGTTGCGGTAATCAGCCTTACATCCACTTTAATCGTTTCCCGGCCACCAAGATGGACAACTTCCTTCTTTTGTAATACCCGTAATAATTTAGCTTGCAGGCTCAACGAAAGGTCGCCTATTTCATCAAGAAATAATGTTCCGCCGTCCGCCAATTCAAACAGACCTTTTTTACTGCTTACGGCGCCGGTAAATGCCCCTTTTTCGTAACCAAAAAGTTCACTTTCTAAAAGATTTTCGGGGAGCGCTGCACAATTAATTGCGATTAAGTTCTTCGATTTCCGCGCACTTTGCTCGTGTATGGCGTTGGCCACAAGCTCTTTGCCCGTACCGCTTTCACCACGAATCAGCACAGACGCATCCTGGGACCCCACCCTTTTAATAAGATCAAAAACCTCCCGCATTTTTTTGCTTTTACCGACAATCCCGGAAAGGTGCGTTGGCCTTTCATGTTGTTTTTTTAGCGCCTCATTTTCTTTTAACAATTCTTTTTGTTTAATAATTCGATCAATCCGTAATAACAGTTCATCCATTTTAAACGGTTTGATTAAATAATCGTAAGCACCCGATTTCATTGCATCCAAAGCTGTATCCTGTGTGGCAAACGCTGTTATGATTACAACTTCTGTAGACGGGCTGTTCTCTTTTATATGTTTTAATAGCGCCAGGCCATCAATGGGTGTCATTTTTAAATCGGTAACAACAATGTCAAAATTTTTGGAATTTAACAGCGCGATAGCATCGGCGCCGGAATGGGCCGTTTGGACGGTAAAACTCTCTAACTCGAGGGATTGTTTGATAAGCGTGCACATGCGCTTTTCGTTATCAACAACAAGAATTTCAGTTTTCATGGGTTATTTTAAGATCGCTCTTAACAAGATCAGAAAACCTTGTTTATTATGACGCAGGAGTTCTGTGTTTTTTATTGCGGATTCAAATTTAGGATCGGTTTTATTTGCTTTTTCAAACTCGGCAATTGCTTTTAAAAAATATTCCCGACATTGCACAAGATGGATTATACCAAGTTCATTCCAATAGTCTGCATAAGAACTGTGTTTATCAACTTCAGAGGTAACTAACTCTTCAAAAACATCAATTTTGGTGTTTTTTAATTCTGATCCCCCAAACATAAATTGCAAGAAAAAATAATCCATAATATCACTACTGTCTTCGTGAAACATTATATCGGATTGGATTTTCTGAAGAGCGGATACAACATCAGTTTTTTTGCCGTTATTCAAAGCCTGTTGGGTTAGGATAAAGCGTTCGTGCCAATATTTTGACTGAAAAGATTTTTGTTTAATTATTTCTTTAAAGGAGCGAATAAACCTGGCGGGAACAATAACTTTTGAATCATCATCATCATCTGCGATGGATGAAAGAAAAAGAACAATGCCCAAGTTAAAATTTGCTTCTTTGTAGCTTGGCTTAATTTCGAGCGCTTTTTTTAAAAATTTTGAGGCCGTTGTAAAATTACCTGTTTTAGAGTAAGAAACACCTAAATTATTTAAGATATCCGGATAGTCCGGGTTTATTTTGTGTGCTTGTAAAAAGGCTTTAATTGCGTCTATGTAGGCATCTTTTTTAAAATAAGAAAGTCCAAGTTTTATATGCCCACGCACAAAATCGGGTTTAAGCTCGATAACACGTTTAAAATTGTTAATAGCCTCTTCCGTAAAATTCCTGTTCAGAAAAACTTTCCCGAGGCGAAAATGGGGGAGATATTGCCGAATCTGCTTAATTTTTTCGTTGACCAAAAAGAGGATTTTAATTTCATCAAGAGTATTTTGGTGCTGTTCAAAGGTTATATCTTTAAGATATTCTTCATCAACTTCATCCTCTTTGTTTTCTCTAATTGTATAGGAATCTTCTGCACTAAAAAGAAACTGGCCTTTCTCAAAGACCTCACTTTTAACAATATTTTTGAGAGGGTCGTTACCTGTATGAACCTGAAATTCACGTGACTCGAAAGTAACCTTATCCCTTAGCCCTATTCCATTCAATCTGTGAAGCTCCCTAAGTAATTATTTTAAGAGGTATCTATCTCTATTTTAAATCTGTGACAAGTATACTCTAAATGCGAATTAAGTCAAGAGCATATAGTCGAGGTGATTGATCGAAAATTAAAATTTAATTCAGATTTTTAAGACCTGCCGTGATTAATTATCGATACTGATCACAATATCAATGCGTCGATTAAGTTCGCGCCCCTGTTTTGTTTCATTTGAGGCAACCGGTTTTGCCTCGCCAAATCCTATGTGTGTAATTTGTGACTCATTCAAATCCATATTGGCCATCAAATATTCGCGCACAGACAATGCCCTCTTCTCTGACAAGATTTTATTACGGTTATTATTGCCCAAAGCATCTGTGTGCCCCTCAATAATGTAATGATTATCAGGAAACTCCCTAAGCGCCTGTTGAACTTTGGTTAGTAACGAAAAATATTCAGGCTGGATAATAGCTTTTCCCGATGGAAAATTAATCCCGAATAAACGGATTATTAAGTTATCACCCTCGTAAACCACTTTGGCTTCATTTGAAGAGAATAATGATTTAACCTTTTCGATACGGCGTTCTTTGTCTTTCTTTTTCTCCAGTTCTGCCGAATAATTTTCCTCGCGTTCACGAACAGAATTCAATTCTTCCTGCAAGCGGCCATTTTCCTGAATCAATTGTTTTTTGTCTTCTTTCAAGGTTTTGATATATTCGGCAATGGATCGGACACTGGTATCGAAACCTTCATCAAATTGGGGTTTATAGTTAAACTGGCTGCCGAATTCAGTCAAAAATTCTTCAAATTTCAAGATGAGGTTTTCCCAATTTTCATCTTTAGCTGAGAGCGCTTTTATTGTTTTGGCAAGATAGGCTGCATGGCGTCCCTGGTAAGAAGCAATGGCAGCTTTATTAATCGCTTCTTCTCGGGCATAGCGGTCGCCATCCAACAGCCGTTCGGTTTCCACAAGCAGGTTTTGTGCATCGGTAAGCGTATGAAATGCATATTCACCGGCTTCGGCTTCTTCGGCCAATTTTACTTTTTCGCGTGCTTCGCCAAGTATCCCGTTTTTAATTCCCAATAATTCGGCCTGGTTATACATTTGTAGCGCGGAAACACCGTAATCTTTGGCATCGTCAATATCATCATCTTCAAGATTTGTGGTTGCGTCTAAAAATACTTCTTCAGCCTCTTCCCATAAATCGGCAGCATACAATGGAGCTTCTGCAGCTAAAGCAGATTCTCTTGCCTCAATTGTTTTACTTAGGGTAAGGTTTGCAAGTTTTATAATATCCAGCGCCTTATGGGCGAACCGGGCAGATTCATCCAATTTTTCCCGGATAACTTTTTGGCTCTCCTTTTCTTCATAGGCTTCAATGGCCTCTTCAAAAACTTCTATGGCATTTTTATAAAACTCCGGCGATAATACTTCGCCGTTGCCCGAACGCACTTCTTCAATCAAGGATTCATAGTCTGCGAAAAACTTGTCCCTTGCAGTGGTTTGTGCACCTATAATTGAAAACATTCCTGATAGAAATAGAATGGATAATAAATATTTCATTTTTTTTGTCCTCTTATTTTTAAAGCTTTTCTAATAATGATTTAATTCTGTGAAAAACTACATTTCCCAGACTTTTGACAGATATCGCCATATTCGGTTTCAATATTTCTTCTAATGTTACCAAAAGCTCGTTTACATTGTCGACACTAATTATCTTTTTTGATTTCGTTTTGATTAAGGCCGCCCCTTGTGCGATATATTTTGCATAATGCCCTACTGTAATCAGATAATCTATTGGCAATGCCGATAAAAAGTGGCCCATATTTAAGTGGCGGTCTTCAATTTTTACGCCTTGTTCGGTCATATCGCCAACAATTAAAACAGTTTTCTTTGTATAGGGGCCAAAACCTACTAAAGTACGCGCGGCTTTACTTACTGCGCGTGAAGAACCGGAATAGCTTTCATCCAACAAATAGAAACTGTTGATTTTTAACATATTCCCCCGCCCTTTTGGGAGTACGAATTTTTGTTGGATTAATTTAACTGTCTCCTCAACAGGGATGCCCAGGTTATAACACGTTGCCGCACATGCCAAAAAACTGTAAACATTAAACACACTATAAATTGGGATAGTAAACTCTTTTTAGCCATTAAGTTTGAACTTAATGCCTTTTGGCCCAAGTTGTTCTATATCAGAAACATAAAAATCGGCATTGTGGTTCATACCATATTTACAAACCTTTGCACCCTTTATATGCTGGCTTAGCGACGAACTCAGGTCATCATCCTGGTTTAGGATCGCAAACCCATCTCTTGCTATATATTTAACAACCTCCGATTTTTGTAGTGCAATTTGCATGGCATCTTTAAGGTATGCCAAATGTGCGTCCCCAATATTTGTAATAACGGCAATATTGGGCTTAATTAAGCGCAACAACCCTGCAAAATTCTTGCCATGTTGATAATCAAATTCGAAAATAGCAAAGTCATAATTACTATTTAGCTTGGCCAGGGTCTTTAAATTGTTTTCCCAGGAACCCGTTCCATTAATGGTTCTTAAAACTTTGCCGTGCGCGCCCAAAACGGCCGAAAGCATTGCGATCAAAGTTGTTTTACCAAGATAGCCGGTTATTCCAAGAACGGGTTTAGTAAAATCACGCCTGAGCTTTATGAATGTCTTTTTTTGTGATCGATCGAGTTGAGGGTTGATTTGATTGTCGTTTTTCATGGGCTTTAAAATATAGTATGAGATTAAAACCCAATCAACTGGAAATTTATTGTAAGTTATGAGAAGTGGCGGCTTAAGCTTTGAGAATAATATAGTTTTTTTGATCGGTTAAAATATAAAACCAATTAGAAAAAGTCAGTCGCTTTTTTCAATTTTTCTATAAAAATATCCACTTCCTGAAATGTATTATAAATATAAAAACTTGCCCGCGCTGTGCCATTTACTCCAAGGCTTTCCATTAAGGGCTGCGCACAATGGTGGCCGGCACGGATGGCGATACCATTTTGATCCAGGAATTGGGCCAAGTCGAAAGGATGAATTCCTTCCAAATTAAATGAAACGGCAGAACCACGATCCCGGGCTTTACCGTAGATTTGCATTCCGGGAACCCGCTGCATGGCATCGATGGCATAATGAGTTAAGCGTGTTTTATAGGATTGGATATTATCCATTCCGATTTTTTCTAAATAGTCAATGGCACCCGAAAGGCCAAAAGCCCCGGCAATATTAGGAGTGCCTGCCTCAAATTTATAAGGCAGCCCGGCCCAGCTGGAACCCGCCTTGGTTACAGATGAGATCATTTCACCGCCGCCAAAAAAGGGAGGCATTTCTTCAAGAATATCTTCTTTGGCAAATAGAACGCCCATGCCCGTTGGCCCAACCATTTTATGCGAAGAGAATGCCAGAAAATCGCAATCCATATTTTGTACATCCACCGGCATATTGGGCACGCTTTGTGCCGCGTCGATCAACACTTTTATATTTTGTTGGTGTGCCCGCTCAATAATCTTTTTTACCGGATTTATGGTTCCGAGCACATTGGACATGTGTGTAACAGAAATGAGTTTTGTTTTTGTGGAAATGAGCTCGTCCAGTGAATCTAAATCTAAAGTACCATCACTGTTTATCGGGATAAATTTTACAACAATCCCAATTTGTTCTGCGAGTAAATGCCAGGGCACAATATTGCTGTGATGCTCCATTTCGGTAAGCAGCACTTCGTCGCCCTCTTTTAAATATTTTCTTCCCCAGCTGTTGGCCACCAAATTTATGGATTCGGTCGTGCCACGTGTAAAAACTATACTTCTTTCGGATGGCGCATTTATAAACGATGTAACTTTTTTACGACAATTTTCATAACCTTCGGTTGCCCGTTCGGCAAGTTCATGTAATCCACGGTGTACATTAGCGTTGGAATTTAAATAATAACTTGAGATTGCTTCGATAACCTGAGTAGGTTTTTGGGTCGTCGCGCCATTATCTAAATAAATTAGCGGTTTGTTATGAACTTGTTGATCCAAAATAGGAAAATCCTGGCGGATTTTTTCAACGTCAAAAATAGACTCTTTTTCAATTACAGAAGTATTCATTAGAAATACCCCAACTCAAGCTTGGCCACCTCAGACATCATTTCCATGCCCCATGGCGGGTCCCAAACAATTTCCACTTCCACGTTTTCCACACCGGGAACGCGCCCTACTTTATCTTGTACGTCCATCGGGATTGATTGTGCTGCCGGGCAACTTGGCGATGTTAAGGTCATTAATATTAAAACCTGGGAGTGGGTAATTTTTATATCATACACCAATCCCATTTCATAAATATCAACGGGGATTTCAGGATCAAAGACCCCTTTAAGGGCATCGATCACTTGTTCTTTTGTTATTTTTAAATCCGTATTTTCCATGATTAATTCTTGATAGGTTGTGTTATGATTTGGTTCCATATTTAACGAACCTGATTTATGCCTGGTGCGATTTGAGCCTGTCCAGCAAAAGATACTCAACCCTGTCCCTAAGGCTGTCGTCTTTTATGCCAGTGATAATTTCTTCGGCAAACGCATAAGTCAACATACTTAAAGCTTTCTCTTTTGGAATGCCCCGCGCCCTAAAATAAAACATGGCGCTTTCATCAAGTTGGCCGACCGTTGCGCCGTGTGTGCATTTTACGTCATCGGCGTAAATTTCCAATTGTGGCTTTGCATCAATTTGAGCATCTTCGTAAAGGAGCAGGCAATTATTTGATTGCTTGGCATCTGTTTTTTGTGCATCCTGCCGTACTAAAATCTTGCCGCTAAAAACGCCTTTTGATTTGTCCATCAAAATCCCACGGTACAGTTCATGGCTTTCGCAATGCGGTTTGGCATGATCGATAAATGTATTATTATCAATATGCTGATCTTCCCTGGAAATGTATAACCCGTTCAACGTGCTGCTGATCCCTTCACCATCTAGTTTCGTGGAGATATTATTTCGAACCAGTTTTCCACCAAAAATAAAAGAGGCCGAGATATAATTTGAATTAGACTTTTGGTTTATCGCCACATTACTGATATGGTTACTTTTTAATGACTCGTCCTGAAGTTTGTAGTGATAAAGGCGGGTATTTTCGCCAACCGAAATTTCCGTGACACTGTTTACAAAAACATCATCAGTGCATAACGTGTGATAGCTTTCAATAACCAACGCCTGCGAATTATCCTCACAAAGGATCATGTTGCGTGGGTTTGTCAACGTCCTGCCCGAAGCCGCAATATGGATGATGTGGATGCCATTATTTTCGACGACTTTTGCCGGAATATGTACCAGGCAACCTTCTGTTGTAAAGGCTGTATTTAAGGCTGTAAAAGCTTCATCGTCAAATGTGGCAATCTTGGATAAATTTTTATTTACCAATCCGGCCTTTCCTTCAAAATGACTGGAGAGCGGCTCAAGAGTGATTTTATCAGAAATGTTTTTGATGTCTGATAAGTGTTCCGAATAAAAGCCATCGATAAAAACAATCCGGGCGCCTTGCCAATTGGCCAGTAAAAAGGGTTCAATATCTTCTAAACTTACTGTCGGAGCGTTTTTCTTTTCGGCGATCTTAAAATCTGCCTTGGCAATGGAAGCAATATTTGTAAAACGCCATTCTTCTTTTTTTGTGGTCGGGAAACCCAGTTTCTCAAAATTAGAAGCAGCCTGTTGCCTGACCTTATGAAAAGGTTGGCTTACCGATCCGTTAAAGTACGTTTCAAATGCTTTTATATATTTTTCAGTGTTCTTATCATTTAAGTTCATTTAATTCCTTCGCTGCTTATTTAAGCCAGTCATAGCCTTTTTCTTCGAGTTCAAAAGCCAGTTCTTTTCCACCGGATTTTACAATTTGGCCTTTATACAAAACATGTACAAAATCAGGTATAATATAATCAAGCAAACGCTGATAGTGTGTTACAACAATTGTGGCGTTTTCTTTGCTTTTAAGGGTATTAACGCCATCGGCAACAACCCTTAGCGCGTCAATATCCAGTCCGGAATCGGTCTCGTCCAGGATTGCCAATTTGGGTTCAAGAACAGCCATTTGGAAAATTTCATTTCGTTTTTTTTCACCGCCCGAAAAACCTTCGTTTACCGACCGGTTTAACAACGCTTTTTCCATTTCGACCAATTCCATTTTTTTTCGGATCATTTTAAGAAAGGCCGCGGCATCGATCTCCTCTTCGCCATTTGCTTTTCGAATTTCATTTAAGGCGGTTCGTAAAAAATAGACATTGCTAACGCCGGGTATTTCTACGGGGTATTGAAACGCTAAAAATATCCCTTTCTGGGCGCGTTCTTCCGGGGCAAATTCAAGCAGGTCATCCCCAAAATAGGAGACGCTTCCAGCGGTAACTTCATATTCTTCACGGCCAGACAGAACATTGGCAAGAGTACTTTTCCCCGAGCCATTTGGCCCCATGATCGCATGGACCTCACCAGGTTTAATCGAAAGGTTTATCCCTCTTAATATTTCTTTTCCCGCAATAGATGCTTTTAAATCTTTTACTTCTAACATTGTGTCTCCTGACATTCTTGATACTGGACGCTGGATACTTGATTGAACAACAGAATTATTGGATTACTGATCCAAGCTATACATGCCCTTTTTTTTATTCTTACTTCTTGTTTTATAAATCTTTTTCAGATTCCAAATTTCCCAAGTCATAAACTCACTCCACGCCGGGTTTTTTTCAATCTTAAAATCTTTCAATCATCAATATTCAATTTTCAACCAACACTTCCCTCAAGGCTAATGCTCAAAAGGTTCTGCGCTTCAATGGCAAACTCCATGGGCAGCTCGCGGAACACTTCTTTGCAATAACCATTAACAATCAGGCTAACCGCCTGCTCTGTATCCAAGCCCCGTTGGTTGCAATAAAAAATCTGGTCTTCGCCGATTTTTGAAGTAGTTGCCTCATGCTCCACTTTTCCGCTTGTGTTATTTACCTCGATATAGGGAAAGGTGTGCGCCCCACATTTATCCCCGATAAGCAAAGAATCGCATTGGGAAAAATTACGAGCATTTTCGGCTGATTTCATAACTTTTACCAAGCCACGATAGGAGTTATTGCTTTTACCTGCAGAGATTCCCTTAGAGACAATATTACTTTTGGTGTTCTTACCGATATGGATCATCTTTGTCCCGGTATCGGCTTGCTGATAGTTGTTGGTCATGGCTACCGAATAAAACTCGCCGATAGAGTTATCCCCTTTTAAAATTACGCTGGGATACTTCCAGGTAATGGCAGACCCTGTTTCAACCTGTGTCCAGGAAATTTTCGCATTTTCATGACAGATACCACGCTTGGTCACAAAATTATAAATTCCCCCTTTGCCATTTTCATCACCTGGGTACCAGTTTTGAACGGTAGAATATTTTATCTCGGCATCTTTGAGGGCGATTAGCTCTACAACCGCTGCATGAAGTTGGTTCTCGTCCCGTTGTGGCGCTGTGCAACCTTCGAGGTAGCTTACATAACTTCCTTCATCAGCAACAATTAAAGTACGCTCGAACTGTCCGGTATTTTGCGCGTTGATACGAAAATAGGTGGAAAGTTCCATCGGGCAGCGCACCCCTTTTGGTACGTAGACAAAAGAGCCATCACTAAAAACAGCAGAGTTTAATGCGGCATAAAAATTATCCGTGGCCGGAACAACTGAACCTAAATATTTCTTTACTAGATCGGGATGATTTTGTAAGGCTTCCGAGATCGGACAGAAAATAATCCCAAGCTCGGATAATTTTTCTTTAAACGTGGTAGCAACCGATACACTGTCAAAAACAGCATCCACCGCAACACCGGCAAGGATTTTTTGCTCTTCAAGAGGAATGCCCAATTTTTTGTATGTTTTTAAAAGCTCAGGATCGACTTCATCAAGGCTTTCGTATTTTGGGGTGGTTTTGGGTGCGGAATAATAAACCATATCCTGGAAATCAATTTCCGGGTATTCTACTTTTGGCCATTTTGGTTCTTCCATTTTAAGCCACTTTTTATACGATTTCAACCTCCATTCTGTCATGAAGGCAGGCTCCTTTTTTATAGCAGAGATTGCACGGACCGTTCCTTCATCCAGGCCCGGCGGCAATGCATCGGCCTCAATATCGGTCACAAAACCATATTTATATTCCTGGTTGGCCAGGGATTCCAGCTCTTCTGTTTCAGAACTCATACAAGACAATCCTTTCCGTCATCAAAATTTAATTCAAGGCCTAATTCCAAACGCGCCTCTTCGCTCATGCGTGATTCATCCCACTTAGGTTCCCACACAATTTCCAAATCAACCGTCTCCACCTCTTTTAAAGCTTTTACGGCCATGAGCGAGTTGTTCTTTATTTCCGGACTTGCCGGGCAATTAGGCGAAGTTAAAGTCATTTTTATCTTTACCTCGGGGATAGCTACTTTTACATCATATATCAAACCCAGGTCAACAATATTCATCCTTATTTCAGGGTCGTACACATCGCTAAGCGCTAAAAAAACATCTTCTTCGGTGGTCATTTTATCAAGTCCGTAGTTGAACAGGTGCAGTTTGGCTGTTATAATACATTTTATTGAGGTCTTTTAAACTGATCCCGGAAAAATATTTTTCCAGCTCATTTTGGATTATCTCCATGGGCGATTTTATAGTGCAGGTGGAAAACAAATCGCAACTGCAATCATCAATTTCGTCCTGGTACCCACAAGAAGTAAATGAAATTGGCCCTTCAAGGATTTAAATAATCTGCATTAGTTTTATTTTTTCAGGATCATCACCCAGGATATAGCCGCCTTTTACACCTTGCACCGAGGTAAGCAACCCGTTTTTTGTAAGGCTTTGCATTACCTTACCAAGCAACTCCTGAGGGATTTGATAAGTCGATGCCAGGGACTTGGTAGTAATTGGCTCGGTCTCTGAATTTTTGGCCAAATCCATCATGGCAATCAGTGCGTATTCAACTTTTTTACTTAAGCGCAGCATACCCGACTATTTTAATCCTATTTAAGTTTAATAAAAAACCCGACTTTTTTTATCGGGTTTACAAACTTAAAGATTGAATCACTCTTTTTCAACTTTTATTCTGAGTTTTTTAAACAAAAAAAAGGTTGCCAAAATTGACAACCTTTTTAGAAGTGGAGCTGAGCGGGATCGAACCGCTGACCTCTTGAATGCCATTCAAGCGCTCTCCCAACTGAGCTACAGCCCCAGAATTTTATTTCTTAGAATTTTAAAATTTTGCATTTGACACTTAGAAAGTAAAAAACTTTCTGTTCACAGTTTAACTACTTTATTAGTGCTTTAATATTTTTTCTACCGAGAGAACCGCTGACCTTCCCGACGCATCGGGACGCTCTTCCAACTGAGCTACAGCCCCTTAAAAATCAAAGAAATAAATTTAAATTGTTAATTCGTTCCATGCAACATTATTTAATGTGTTTTTTGATTGTTTTAACAAAATTCTCAATATCTTCTTCGGTTGTATCAAACGAAGTCATCCAGCGTACCTCGCTTTTTGATTCATCCCAGACATAAAAAAAGTACTCTTCCTGGACTTTAGAAATTATTTCATGTGGAATCCGTACAAAGATAGCGTTGGTTTCAACCTTTTGGGTAACCTGAATACCCGGAAGATTTTTAATTTTATTTAACAGGATTTGAGCCATTTTATTGGAGTGTTCCGCATTTTTCTTCCAGATATCCGTTTTTATAAAAGTATCAAATTGGGCGGAGATAAAGCGCATTTTGGAGTGGAGCTGCATGGCCTGCTTGCGTACATATTTAAAATTCTGCGATAGTTTTTCATTAAAAAACAGGAGGGCTTCGCCAAACATCATCCCGTTTTTATTGCCACCAAAAGAGAGGACATCTATCCCACAATCCAGAGTGAATTCTTTGAAATTTTTATCGAGCGCTACTGCAGCGTTGGAGATTCTCGCGCCATCCATGTGTAAATATAAATTAAATTCGTCCGCAATTTCCCGTAAGGCTTTTAGTTCGTCAATTGCGTAAAGTGTGCCCATTTCTGTCGGCTGGGAAATGGAAATAGCCTTGGGTTGGCTATGGTGCTCAAAATCAAAACCATGTAAATAAGGCCGAATCATCTTAGGGGTAAGCTTCCCGTCAGGACTCGGAATGTCAACCAATTTTGCCCCGCTAAACCGCTCCGGCGCTCCGCATTCGTCCACATTTATATGGGCTGTTTGCGTACAAATAACCGATTCAAAAGGACGGCACATGCTGCCAACAGCCAACACATTGGCGCCCGTTCCACCATAAACAAAAAAGGGTTCTGCTTTATTGGTAAATATATTTTTAAAGGTTGCAATAGCCGATTGTGTATACGGGTCATCGCCATAACCGACTACATGGCCCTGGTTACAATCATTCAAAGATTTCATTATTATTGGATGTACGCCGGCGTTATTATCGCTGGCAAATGATCGTTTATTCATAATTTATCGTTTATGGTGCCCAAGGTAAGTTTCTACTTTATCGTTTTTTAAATTTTCAACATACATTTTAAGACTAAATTTGATGGCTGTAAAGGCAATATCATCCCAGGGGATTTCCTCAACCGAAATAAGTTTACATTCCAAGGATTCTTCGCCGGCATCAAAATGAGACGATCTCATCTCTGCCAAGTAGATGACGTAAACCTGGTTCACCTGTGGCAAGCTGTATAACGCGTGTAGCCGGATAATTGTTACGTTTGCCCCGGCTTCCTCAGAAGTTTCGCGGATAGCGCCCTGTTCAACCGTTTCACCATTTTCAAGGAAACCAGCCGGTAAAGTCCAAAGCCCATAGCGTGGTTCAATAGCGCATTTACAGATTAGTATTTTATCTTCCCATATTGGCAGGCAGCCCACAATCATTCTGGGGTTTTGGTAGTGGATAATTTGACAATTGTCGCAGATATAACGTGCGTGCGTATCCCCTTTGGGGATTCTTAATGAAACCGTGTTCCCACAATTACTGCAATATTTCATTTTATAAAAACTCGATATTAGTCATTGGATAAATTAAATCTATAAAAATAGTTTTTTAAACGATAAGCCATTTTAAAATACGGTAGCATCCATAAAAATCTTAATAAGGCTTTCCATGCTTTGCTTATCGTCCTTATTAAACCGGCCAATAACAGGGCTGTCAATGTCAAAAACGGCAAAGGTTTTATTATTTATTATAAGTGGAATTACCAGTTCCGATTTTGATGCACCGTCACAAGCAATATGACCGGGAAAATTGTTTACATTCTCTACAATAATTGAGTTTTGTTTTTCGGCAGCTGTTCCACAAACACCTTTTCCCCAAGGAATACGCACACAGGCGACTTTACCTTGGAACGGGCCAAGGACAAGCTGATTGTCTTTTACAAAATAAAATCCCGCCCAGTTAACTTTATCCATCTCTTGAAAAATAAAGGCAGAAAAATTAGCCATATTGGCTATCACGTCCGTCTCATTTTCTAAAAGGGATTGGATTTGTTTTTGTAAAAGAGGATAATTCATTTTAAACGGAGATTACCGGTCTAAATTTATAGCCATATAAAATAGGGCCTTTGGGGCCATCTTCATAAATTTGTCGGATTACCATTTCAACTTTCATACCAATTTTTAATTCTTCCGCGGGCACATCTGTAAACTGGGCCGTAATGCGTACACCCTCTTCCAAATCAATTAAACCAACCGAATATGGGGCAATATGGTCGAAACGATCGGGCGCCTGGTAAATGGTTGTGTGGCTGTAAACCGTACCTTTGCCAATAAAAAAGTACTTTTCATAATTGCGGGATTTACATTTGGGGCACACTAACCGTGGCGGAAAGCTTAAATTACCACAATCCAAACATTTTTTACCTTGTAAACGATAGCGCTGATCTTTTAAGCGCCAATACCTTGGGATATCCATTTCTCTCCTAACCCGTTTAAAACCGGAAACTCAAAAAAACAGAATACAATTCTCAAAAAAAACCAAACTCTTATTTAACACACAAAATAGGCATGTAAAAATATGATTCAAAGTTTTGTGTTTATTTGTATTTTGTTATTTATGATTTTTTCTAAAAATTACATTTTATTTACAAATAAAACTAAACAATGCGCTTTAAAATGGTTGTAATCACCGTTGCGCCACTACCACCAATATTTTGTGCCATGGCGATATTATTATTTTCAATCTGTACTTCCTTTGCGACTTCACCACGCAATTGTTTGGCTGCCTCAACCACCTGATACACGCCTGTTGCACCTACCGGATGGCCACGCCCTTTTAAGCCACCTCCCGTTGTTAGTGGCAAGCCTCCCTTGATTCCAATCCCTATTTTATCAGCAAATTTTATGGCCTCGCCCCGTTCCGCAAAACCGCTTGCTTCCAACGAAAGTGCGGTAATTATACTAAACGCATCGTGTACTTCAAAAAAATCAATATCTTTTGGCTTGACATCGGCCAGGTAATAGGCTTTTTTTACACTCCTCTCGACTCCTTTCAACCACAATGGGTCTTCGCGGTTATCGAGGGCAAGGGTATCTGTACCTACCTCACAAGCGAGTATCGATATAGGCTTGCCTTTAAACTGAGAGATATTTTCCTGTGCGCAGACTATAACCGCCGCCGCGCCATCGGCAATAGGGCTGGAATCCAATAAATTGATCGGTTCGGCAATATGTTTTGATTTGGCATATTGTGCTTCACTAATCTCGTACCGGAACATGGCATTGGGATTGTGGATGGAGTTTTTATGGGCATTGATTGGAAAAATCGAAAAATCGTTTTTATCATATTTGTACTCGTACAGGTATCGTCGCATAAGCAAGGCATTGATACCCACAAAACTTAGTCCCATTGTTGTTTCATAATCGGCATCTGCGGCAGTGGCCAAAGCAGCGGTACTAAATTTCCCGGAATATTCTGTCAGTTTTTCTACACCGACTACACCAACTGTATCCATCAAGCCGGAGCCAACCGCTTTAACAGCCATGCGTATGGCCGCGGCACCGGAACCACAGGCCGCCTCAATCTTCATACCTTCCACACCATCAAGGCCGGCATAATCTACAATCAACGAGCCCAGGTGTTCTTGTTCGCTTAAAGCGCCGCTTAGCATGTTGCCAACACAAACCCCGTCAACCGTATCAACACCTGCATCGTCCATGGCATCGCGCAGAGCCGTAACGCCTAAATCCCTTAAGTTACTTTCCCAATGTTCACGGACAGGTGTTTGCCCTAATCCAATAATTGCTACTTTTCTCATTTTTCAAAACCTTTTGTCTGAGATATAAAATCAATGACTTTTTTATGTGCGTATTTCACTGCAGCCAAATCAATTTTTTTAATTATTTTCAACGATTGATTTTTTTGCGCCACCGAGCATATCTACTATAATCTATTTTGATTGATCGCCCAATATAATCTTGTGTTAAAGGCGCTCTTTTTACTGCATCTTTAATTTTATCTGTTACGATAAAGCTAAACGCATCGCTGCCCGCACCCGATCCAAAACTGGCGATGAGAACCCTGTCACCTGGTTTTGAGTAATCCAGGACATCTGTTAAGCCAAGCGGTGATGCACCTGCATAGGTGTTGCCGATATAGGGCGCCAACAACCCATGCTTGATTTGCTCGCTGGTAAACCCAAGCTGTTTGGCAATTTTTTGAGGAAATTTGCTATTTGGTTGGTGGAATACCGCAGCGGCAAAATCGGATGGTTCTAAGTTTAACCCCTCAAGCAATTTTGTAACCGAACCTGTGATGTGTTTAAAATAAGCCGGGTCACCTGTAAAACGATTGCCATGCTCCGGGTAGTGTTGATAGGCCCGTCTAAAAAAATCGGGTGTATCGGTAACGAAACTATACGAGCCTTCAAGAATTGCCAAAGATTCTTCTGCGGGGCCAATGATATAAGCTGCGCCACCAGCTGCGGCTGTGTATTCCAAGGCATCGCCAGGCCGGCCTTGCGCCGTATCCATGCCAATGGCCAGGGCATAATCGCCCATGCCGCTCCCAACAAAAGCACTTGCCGCCTGCATGGCTTCTGTACCGGCTTTACAGGCAAACTCCATATCGGCTGAGAGGATATCCGGTACTATCCCTAAAACTTGCGCAACAACTGTCCCGGAGGGCTTCACCGCGTAAGGATGCGACTCCGAACCTATCCAGATTGCACGAATTTTTGTAGCGTCAATCTGTGCCCTTTTTAATGCATTTTGTGCTGCCTCGATCGACATGGTTATTGTATCTTCATCTTTGCCGGGTACGCTTTTTTGCTTAACTGGAAGAAATAAATTATCCTGGCCATCGCGCCATAACTCGGATATTTCTGTAGCCGGTAGTCGGTAAACCGGGATATATGCGCCATACCCAATAATACCAATATTTCTCAATGGCTTCATAACTGCACTCATAAAATGTCCTTTTATAAAAATGCTTTTTTTGTATCTATTTTACTTTTTTTAGTTTTCTAAGTCCGCAAATATACTGCCATTCCACCGGTGACACTTTTTGGATGGACAGTCGATTGCCTTTCTGCACTAAACCCATCCTGTGCAAAGCCGGGTGTGATTTTATCTCTGTAAGCGTAACGGGTATATCAAAGGATTCCACTGCTTTTAAATCAAACATAAGCCATGTCGGTTCATCTTTATTGCTTTTGGGATCAAAGTATTTATGGTCTTTATCAAATGCATAGTAATCTGGGTAAGCTTCTTTTACAACCTCGGCAATACCTTGTATGGCCATCGGTTTTACAACGCTGTGATAAATAAAAATCAGATCGCCCAGTTTAATCTCATCACGGATTAAATTACGGACCTGATAATTACGGATGCCTTCCCACATGGTGGTTTTGTTGGGCTCGTTTACTAAATCTTGCCAGGAATACGTATTGGGCTCTGTTTTTGCCAACCAAAATTTCACGTTATCTCCTTTTTATAAATCGTTTAAATTTTGTCTTTATCCCATTTTGCACTGTGGTCTCCTTCACGGATGTCCCATTCTTTTTCAGAAAATTCACCTTCATTGGTTTCAGTTAAGAGCCAGTAGGCAAACCGTGCCACCCGGTCGGATGATTCCATTTCACCTTCATGATACAAATCATGAAATTTTTGAAGATGAGGCATTTTTTTAATATCGGCTTCACGGATGAAACCTTGCATTTCGGTGTCTACTATCCCGGGCCGTAACGAAGCAATTTTTATATTTTTTTCTGTGAGTTCAACATTCAATAGCTGATATATCATGAACAAGGCAGCCTTTGATGTGCAATAAGCGCCCCAGCCTTTTATGGCAAAATGGGCGGCGCCCGATGAAATATTCAAAATACGTCCGTCTTGTAAATTGGGCAAAAGGGATTGTGTTAAAAACAAGGGCGCTTCAACATTTATTGCCATTACCTTGCGCCACTCAGAAAGTTCAAGTTCTTCTAAATTTGTAATTTTACCAATAATACCGCCGTTGTGGACTAAAAACTGTATTTTTTTTTTCGCACAATATTCTACAATTTTTAAGCGATCGCCAGTCTCTGAAATATCAGCGGTGAGAATATCGATCTTAGTTGGAAAGGCTTTTTGTGTCTCTTTTAATTTCTCTTCCCGCCTGCCGACAATTAAAACGCGATGATTATTTTTTGCCAGGGCATGACAAATTGCACGTCCAATCCCCGAGCCCCCGCCTGTTACAATACTAATACGATCCAAGTTATCCTCGACTAAAATGGAAAAACAGTTTCTAATAAATTATTATTTTTTATTAAATTGCTGCACTTAATTTCATCATCAAAATATTTTTTGATATTTTCTCTGGAAAAGCGACAGCCAACAAGGCCATCGAGGCAGTTTTTTAACTTTCGGTCGCCAGATTGAAATTCTATTTTTTTTATCCTTCCACCTGAGATATCAAGTGAAGCTTTAAATTTAAGGTCATTGTTTTCTATTAAAAAATTAAATTTTGGCGTCCGGCCCCAATTCCAATCCCATGAGGAATATTTTTCAGCTGCAAGTGATTTTATTTCATTCCACTGAACTTGGTCAAATTCAAGATGCCCATCAAATGAAAATGCACCTAACAGGCCTTTAGTTAAAATATTTTTAAAGCTTTCAATGTCGGTCTTTTTTTCCAAATAATCATAAATATTTGTCACTTTACTGTGTACTGATTTTGTACTTTTTGATATAATCGAGCTACAGGGCGAATTTAAAGCGTTGCTAATGGTCGCCAGATCGGCGTTATATAAAAGCGTCCCGTGGCTTAACAAACGGTTTCGGCTTGTAAATTGGGCATTGCCTGAAATTTTTCTTTCTCCAATAACAAGATCGTTTCGCTTGTTTATTTGGGCCTTTACATTTAAGGAATTAAGTGTATGTACAATGGGCTCTAAAAAACGTGTGTATTTGTTGAAATTTTCTTTGGAGCTTTGGGTGATAAAACTAAAATTTATATTGCCCGGCCCATGATAAACTGTTACACCGCCTGATATACGCCGCACAATTTCAATATTTTTTTTTTCAATAAAGGGCCAGTTTGTTTCCTGAAATGGATTTTGGTTTTTACCGATTATGATGGACGGTGCATTGGAATAAATAAAAAGATACTCTTTAGAGGCGTCGAGGTTTCGGACTGCAAATTCTTCGATGGCAAGGTTTATCTTTGGATCAGTTATATGAGGGGTCTTTATCAGGTACACGAAAAAATATCAGTTGAACTGCCGGAATAATTCAATAATCCGGTATTTCAATACGCCTTAGTTTAAAACATTTTTTTGATTATAGAAGCCTGTGCAAGCGCATCATATTGGTTCCGCCCTCTTCGGATGATGAACCGGCAATTAAAATGATTTTATCGCCTGCAAACGCAAGTTGGCTGTTTTTAAGATGTTCTTCAAGCATATTAAGTGAGTGTGTAACCTCCACACGTTCTGGAGTTAATGAAGGTATTACACCCCATAATAAGGCCATTCGATTAAAAGTCCGCTCATTTTGTGTCAAGGCCAGTACAGGTACTTTGGGGCGGTATTTTGAAATTATTTGCCCTGTAAATCCGGATTCTGTGAAAACAACAATATATTTAGCTCCAATATCCTGAGCGCTGATATTGGCAACATGGCAGATAGACCGTGAAGAAGAAAGGGGTGCGTTTGTTGGTGAACGCCGGTCTGATTTTATGCGAAAATATCCACCCTTTTCAGCTTCACGGATTATTGAAGCCATAATTGAAACGGATTCTAATGGATATTTCCCGAACGCTGTTTCACCGGAAAGCATCACGGCGTCCGTTCCATCAAAAACCGCGTTGGCTACATCAGAGGCTTCGGCCCGCGTTGGTACAGGGTTGGCCATCATTGAATCGAGCATTTGCGTGGCTGTTATAACTGGAATCCCTGCTGTCATGCATTTTTCAATAATCATTTTCTGAACGACAGGAACTTTCTCCGCCGATATTTCAACACCTAAGTCGCCACGTGCCACCATGGCCGCGTCCGTCTCCATGATAATTTCATCAATGTTTTTTACGGCTTCAGGCTTTTCAATTTTTGCGATTATGGGAACCGGGTTTTCACCCATCATATTTCTTAAATCCCGAATATCCTGGGCTTCCCGCACAAAAGAGAGCGCAACATAATCAACACCATGTTTTAGGCCAAATTTCAAATCCTCAATATCTTTT